>NZ_MKIE01000006.1 GCF_001855385.1 Andreesenia angusta
ATAATCTTCACATACTTTAATTTTAATCTCTTTGCTATATTTAGGTGTTCTGCTCATAAAAAAATACCTCCAAGTAGATTATCTAATTTTAATTAATTAGACTGTCCACTTTGGAGGTATCATATCAAATCCCTAAGCAGGTTCTTTGCACATATTGAGGAAATACTCTAGAAAAGAAGTGTCCGGCGTAAGCTCCGGGTGGAAAGACACGGCCAGCATATTGTCCTGCTTTGCTGCCACGATATTTCCGTCCGCGCTGCATACAACTTCCACGTCTTTGCCGACTTCCACTATATAAGGCGCCCTTATAAACACAAGCGGAATAGGCTTCTCAGAAACAGCAGGCACAATCTGCTCTACACCGAAGCTTCCTAGTTGCCTTCCGTATCCGTTTCTGACTACAGATATATCCATAACATCAAGGTGACGTCTGTCGTCGTTTTCAATCGACTTAGCAAGGAGTATCATTCCGGCGCAAGTTCCCCAAACAGGAAGCCCACCGCTTATCTTCTCGCGAAGAGGTTCCATAAGTTCGAACTGGTTAAGTAGCTTACCTATGGCTGTGCTTTCACCGCCAGGGAGGATTATTCCGTCCAGATTCTCTAAATGCTTAGCCTTTCGGACCTCAGTCACGCTGGCGTTCAGGGACTCCAGCGACGCTCTGTGCTCTCTAAAAGCCCCCTGAAGTGCAAGCACCCCTATATTTAGACCGCTGTACAAACTACCAACCTCTGTTGGCCATTCTGTCCTTCTCGGCCATAGTAGATACGTTTATTCCGACCATAGCTTCTCCAAGGTCTTCAGATATCTCAGCAAGCACTGAAGGATCGTTGAAGTTTGTAACGGCCTTTACGATAGCGTTCGCTCTCTTGGCTGGATCTCCAGACTTGAATATTCCAGATCCTACGAATACTCCATCGCATCCAAGCTGCATCATCATAGCCGCATCGGCAGGAGTAGCAACTCCACCAGCAGCGAAGTTTACAACAGGAAGTGATCTGTTTTCGTGAACATACTGAACAAGGTCGTGTGGAGCAGAAAGCTCTTTCGCGTAGTTCATAAGCTCTTCCTTGCCCATGGCAGAAAGCTTGTTTATCTCAGAGTTCATAGCTCTCATATGCTTTACAGCCTCTACAACGTCTCCAGTTCCAGGCTCTCCCTTAGTTCTGATCATAGTAGCGCCCTCAGCGATTCTTCTAAGCGCCTCACCAAGATTTTTCGCCCCGCACACGAAAGGCACAGAGAAAGTCTTCTTGTCTATATGAAGCTTGTCGTCAGCAGGAGTAAGCACTTCACTCTCGTCCACGTAGTCTACTTCAAGCGCCTCGAGTATTTGAGCCTCTACGAAATGTCCTATTCTAACTTTGGCCATAACAGGTATCGATACAGCTTCCTGAATCTCCTTTATAAGCTTAGGGTCAGACATTCTAGCTATTCCGCCTTCTGCTCTTATGTCGGCAGGAACTCTCTCAAGCGCCATAACTGCGCAAGCACCGGCAGCTTCAGCTATTTTTGCCTGCTCTGCGTTTGTAACGTCCATTATAACCCCGCCCTTTAGCATCTGCGCCAGGTTCTTGTTTAAATTGTATCTTTCTAGTATTGAATTGCTCATATTATAAATCCCCCTTAAAATACCCATACAATATTATGTACAAGCTCTATATTTATGATTACAATTATATATTGTACTCATGCAAAAATCAATAGATTTTTCAAAATAAAAACTGGGTAAAAGATACACTGATATATGCCGATAAAATCAATATGGTGTATTGTATAGAAAGGGTGGTGAGACTTATAGATAGAGGTATGATTTTCAACAAGGTGGGAACGATAGAACGGTGTTTAGAAAGAGCAAGAGATGTGTATGACGGGAATCCGGACAATCTGAAAGACAATACAAAGCAGGACTCGATAATCATGAATATTCAGAGGGCTCTTGTAGCTGTACAGGATATATCCATGCATATAGTGGTTACGCAGAAGCTTGGAATCCCCCAAAACAGCAGAGACGCTATAGAAGCGCTCGAAGAAGTGGGGATAATAGACGGCGACATGCTGAAAAAGCTAAAGGCCATGATAGGATTTAGGAATATAGCGGTCCATAGCTACCAGAAGCTGAACATGGAAATACTCAGAGGCGTTATAGAGAATAATCTATGTGACTTTGAGGAGTTTACAGATAGAATAATGAAATACATAAGGAGGTAGAAAAATGATAAAGAAAAAACTGCTGTCGCTGTTGCTGGTGTTTGCAATGGTGATGGGTATGTTGCCGTTTGGGGAGATAAGCGCTTATGCGGCGAATGATCCCTATGTGAATAATATTACCGTGAAGAGAACAGTAGAGAGAAATGTGGATGATAAAGATAAAGTTACGGAAGAAAAAATTCAAGTCGTAGAGCTTAGTGGAGGGAACTTAGATAAGCTCAAAGAAGCTAAAAATGTCAAGGTAATCCTCCATAAAGGTAAGGATAGAAAAAGTGGTCAGCTTGGGATTGTAAATCCCCCAGAAGTAGATGAAACTGGGACGAATATGACGCTAAAATTAGGATCTGGACAAGTAATCGAGCCTGGAGAAGAATTTTATCCTGAGATAACTTATGAGATAGATGGAGATAAAAAAACTAGCTGGGACGAAGACGATCCAAAAAAATTGATAGTCGGAAGTATAATAGACTATATATCTATTGCGAATACTGGGGTTCAAGTTGAGAAAGGAGGGGAATTGAAATTTGAATTTCTTTTAAATACAAAAAAAGTTGCTGCTGAGAGTTTAAAAGTTTATCTGAAAAAAGAAAATAATTTAGATCCAATTTTTATAGGTGAGATATTTGCATCCTCGAGTAATAATAAAATAGAATTGACTGTAAATGCAGAACCGTCAGAGTATGAACTGATAGTGTCTAATGATCTATACAAAGATGCAACATCTCATTCAAGCTACAAATTTATAACTGTAAATCCAGGGCCAGATGATATAAAAATTCACAGGATTGCTCCAAGACTGGGCTCTGATAAAACAGATGTAATAGTTGCTGGAGAAAATTTGTACAATGGAATGAAAGTTGCATTTGGAGATAAAGAAGCAACGTATAAAAAAGGCGAGAAAGTAACTATCCAAGGGAAAGAGTATGAAAGTATAATAGTAAGCCCTCCTGAAATAGCGGACAATGAAGATAAAAAAGTCCCTATAAAAGTTGCAGGCAAACATGTAACTGTGGAAGGAGAAAGTGACAAAGCGTATTTTTTCTATGCAGATAGAAGAGAAATAGTAATAGATGAAAATCTTTCTGACAAAGAAGGTAGAGAAAATACTATAGTTAATCTAGCCATACAAGGGAAACATTTTCAGGACATACTGAATAATAAAAGTGAAGAGACTTCCATAGCTAGGACTAACGACAAAAGTAGGCTTACTTTTACAAGAGAGGTGGAACCAAGCAATACGCCAAGCCACTGGGTAGCAACAGCCAACAAAAGAGAGCGAACACTCAGAGTGAGAGTAGGATCAAATAGTTATGGAACGTTTGAAATATTTAATGCTGATGGAGATCCTATGGATGGGGCTATATCTGAAAATGGGACTAATGCTCAAACTATATTAAACAGTTTGATAACTAATACTCCAGAAGTACAGAAGCTAAATATAAAGGTAAGATTACCTTATAGAGATGAAGAACCTAGTCCAAAGCTATACTTAGAAGTCGTAGATAAGTACTATAATGGGAGCGATCTTGTATTGGAGGATACTTCAGAGGCAAGTATGGACTTTACGATAACAAGTTTTCAAGAGCCTGAGATATCAGAAGTAAGCGTATTAGAAGGACCAATAGCATCATCGGGAGCTGAAAGTGAAAAAAGAGTAATAGCTGAAATAAGTGGAAACTACTTTTTGGTGAATAATGTTGGGGAAAGTAAGCCTATAGAGCTTCCAAAAGTATTTCTAGTTCCAAAAGGAGAATACAAAAAAGATGACATAATAGGACTTGCAAGCCAACTATATGGTCTAGAAAGGTCTTATGCAGACGATAATGAGGATTACGAAAACATAGAAAGCTATGTACAGGCAAAAGGGAAAGAAGAACTAAAAGCACTACTTAAATATAGAGGAGATATAAAGGAAGAGACTGTATACAATGGGATTTCAAAAATAGAAGACGTTCCACCTAATAGTAGCAAAGATGGCGATAGGATAGTTGTGGCTTTTCCGAGTTCAGAGAAAACGGGAGAGCGAGATATATTTGTTGTAAATCCTGACTTAGGTGCAA
This sequence comes from Andreesenia angusta, assembly GCF_001855385.1. Lineage (NCBI taxonomy): Bacteria > Bacillati > Bacillota > Tissierellia > Tissierellales > Gottschalkiaceae > Andreesenia > Andreesenia angusta. The sequence goes on from NZ_MKIE01000006.1 coordinate 4,272, forward strand.
CTAAGAGTGATAAGACTTTTATATTTAAAGAAAAGATAGAGAATAGTAGATGGCCGGAAATAGAGTCAATAACTCCAGAAAGAATAAATTTCAAGGGAGGCACTGAAGTAACTATAGTAGGTAAGAAAATACCTCTAGAAAAATCAGAGTTAATACTGACTGTGGACGGACATAGGGTAAAAGATGCGGATATAACTTACTTAGCTAACTCGGAAAATATTGAATTTCAGACTTTGAAATTTAAGGCACCTGGTGGCTCTATAGGATCTAAAGTTGTTCAGATAATAAGAAAAAGTCCATCAGGAGATAAGTGTGGCCTGACATCCTACAACTACCAATTAGATGGAGTGTCGGTAGCGGATGAAACTTTTGAGTATATAGATGATGATTCAAAACCAGACCTTGTAGGAGGAATATTCCCGGAAGAAGGTGGTCCGGGGACACCTGTATATATACATGGAGAGGGTTTTAAGCAAGGGTCTAAGGTAATAATTCAGGGAAGCCGAAAAGGTGAGACGATAGAAATTACACCTGGGTCAGACGATATATGGCAAAATGGAAAGATAATCTATTTTGAAATACCGAGTTTAGTTGAGCAAAACAATCAACTAAAAGATAAATTCACTGGAGATGAGGCTTATATGAAAACAGGGCCTAAAAGTATTTCGGTTAAAAGTGAAGGTGGCGCTGTTTCAGATAAGACATACAAGTTCGAATATAGAAATCCTCCAGGAGTAGAAACGGTAAAAATAAAAGAAGTGAATCCTAGTTACACTATAAAAGGGACCGATATAAATGTTACGCTGACCGGTGAAAACTTCAAGTCGGGAATAATAGTTCTATTCGGCGGAAGAAAAGCTGAAGTGGTGAGCATAAGTGGGGATGGAAAAAAGCTAGTGGTAAAAGCTCCTCCGTATGTGACAGCAGAGAAAGTAGATGTTGTGGTTTATAACAAAGATACTGGATGGGACAAGCTAGAAGATGGCTTTGAATATCTGGAGTCGGGAGAGACCAAACCGGAAATAACTGAAATCAAAAATACTGCGACAGGAGATGCTACAGGGGTTTTGAGCGGTGGTGAGACTGTTAGCATAAAGATAGGGCCATTCGTAAAAACAGATAAGCTTCCACAAGTGTATTTCGGGGGAAGTTTAGCCCCATATCCAGAAGAAACAGAGGCTATAAAGACGGAGTGGGAGAAAAATAAAAATGATGAATATTACACGGCTATTCTCTACGTCAAGACTCCTGCTGCAAAAGAAGCTGGATCAGTAGATGTAATAGTAACGAATCCAAGAGATGCCGCCGGGATAGCTGTAAAAGAAAAAGGCTTCACATATAAATCCTCCGAACCCAATATAACCAAGGTATACGAAAGTGTGATCCCTAAAAACGGGGGCAGGGAGATATATATAGAGGGAACCGGGTTCATGAAAGCTAAGAGCTCTGATTATAAATCTGCCAACCCTTCAAAAGGTGAAAAAGTCGAGATGGAGATAGAGGTGCAGTTCGGAGCGGAGAGCAAGTCTGAGGACATATTTGGAAGCGGCGTTACGACCCTTCAAATGGATAACTTCAAAGTGGATTACTATCCAAGTGGAAAAGATGGAGGGGACAAAAACATAGAAGTCATAAAAACTGGCGAAGGCTTCGGGGCAGGAGCATCTACCAGTGGAAATGTATCAGCCAGCATAACCCCGGGTGAGCCATTGTATGTATCTCTTAGGACTTCCGGAACAGCAGACATCTCCGAGGGAATAAAAGTAGAGGTAGACGGAGACAAGCTTATAGCCACAAGACAGATGGCCATAAAAGCCGCTGTAAATACGGAAGGAACCCAAATAACTGTTAAGACTCCTCCTATGCTGAAGCTTGGCAAAGATATAAGCCTTACTGTCACAAATATAGATGGAGGAACTGCCAGCTGGAAAGGGCTTGAAGTCAAGAATCCGGCCAGCAAGCCCAAAATAGTGGATATAGACGAAGACAATAAAGGTGCAGTTAAAGAGGGACAGGAGATTATAGCTTACCGTGTGACTTCTGGAGTGAACGGAGGGAAACCTTTCAGCATAAAGGTGACGGACTTCGCAGATGGAGCTGTAGTAAGCATTGGAGGCCAGAAGTACGAGCAGGGAAAAGGGTACGAGATTGCAAGCCGTGAGGGAGGAAGCACGGTCTGGCTTAAAATAACTCCTGTGGCTGCAAAGCCCGAGGACATAGGAAAGCAGCTTCCCATAATGGTAACCAATCCTGACGGAGGGTCAGCCAACTCCAAGGCAGATATAACTGTTGGGAATCCAAAAAAACCGGCCTATTTCTTTTACCAGGAGTCGGATAGCAATCCTGTGATAACCTCAATAGAGCCGAACGAGGGTTCTACCATAGGCGGAGAGAAAGTAACTATAACTGGAAGTGGATTCAAATATCCAGATGTGGAAGTCACGTTTGGAGGTGTGAAGGCCGAGCTTGATCCAGATCCAGGACCGGGAAAAGAGCAGAGCAGCACAACGCTTCATGTACTGGCTCCTCCAGCGGACAGCCCTGGCGAGGTGGATGTATATGTAGAGAATACAAAGGAATACGGAATGAGTAATTCCGTAAAATACACCTACAAGGCTTCACCGGTAATCATAAAGATAGTGCCTAATGTAGTGCGATCTATCGGTGGAGAAAAGGTAGAGATAATCGGTAAAGGGTTTGAAGAAGGAGCGACAGTCAAGATAGGCGAAGAAGAGCTTCCGGCCGAGTCTGTCAAGTTCGTAGACCAGTTCAAGATAGAGATACTGACACCTAAAGTAGAGCTTCCGAACGGGGTTGACGAGCTCAAAAAGGACGTGACAGTTACAAACCCTAACGGCGAAAGCGATACAGAAAAAGACGGAATCACGTTTATAAGACCGTTTCCTATGAAACCCACGGGATTTAAAGCCACAGCTAAGCCAGGAAGAACTATACTGCTTGAGTGGGATGAAAGGATTCTAGATGACGATGAGAGTAAAATAAGGCCTAGGTACAGAATAGAGATAAGCGACTCTAAAAACGGTCCCTTCAAGCATCTAGGGGAAGTAGAGGACAGTATTTCCTCTTACTTGGTTAGAGACCTGGAGCCGAACAAGAAGTACTATTTCAGGCTATGGGCGCTTAACCAGTACGGCCAGTCTCAAGGATTTGCAGAGGCCAATACGACAACTCTTAAGCCGGAAGACGACAGTCAGGATGGGGAGTTTGAAGACGATACAGAGACCGAGTCTCAGGTGCTGGAGTCGGGCGGAAATATAACAGTGAACTACTCTAAAAAATACACTACAGAAGACTATGCACACGACTTCATAGCTGTAAAATATACAAACTACAGGACTATAACACTCAACATTCCTGCAGCTGTTGTAAACAAAAGTGGAAACGGAATACTGAGCCTTAAGCACAGAGACTTCGAGATAAAGTCGGCGCTGAGCACGCTGAAGAGCGGCGAAAGGGAGTACAAAGACGGCGAGATACTTCAAGTAAAGATAACAAAGCTGTTTGGAGGAGAGCAGTCTACAGCTCTGAAATACGCTCCATCCGGATATACAGCTCAAAACCAAGGTGTGAAGATAGAGTACACTGTGGGAAGCGGAGCAAACAACACAGCGCTGGAGAATGTAAAGGGAATGATATTTGCAGTCTATGTGGACAAACCATTGCTTTCAGACATTGGGCACTATAGTTACAAGCCAGGAGAGATGGCGGCTGTGCGAGAGAAGAGCGTATACAGCAGAGTCTACAGCGATGTACACAAGAAAGAAGTCTACAAGCTGGACAGCAACGTAAAGAGAAGCGGATACTATATGGCATTTGGAAAATAGCAGAGTTGTGATATTATATAGGAAAGGAGTGATCGCCGTGGAAAAAGAGATACTGAAGTTGCTAAAAGAAATGAAATCAGAAATGAGCGAGATGAACAGAAGGTTTGAGGGTGTAGAGAAAAGGCTTGATGGCATAGACCAAAGGCTTGACGGCGTGGATCGAAGGCTTGACGGAATGGAGTCTACGCTGAAAGAGCATGGACAGATGCTGAACGCCATTGAAGAGAGAACAAAAGTGGATTCGGTCAGAATAGAAAATCTAGAGTACAACATGGCCACTGTTTCGGGCGATATAAAAGGCATTAAGAAGAGCGTGTCTAACATAAGCATAATAACTGCCCAAAACTGGAGCGATATAGAAGAGATAAAGAAAAAAATAGGATAAACCGGGGCGGGGAGAAATCTCCGCCCTATAAAATTTGAAAGAAGGTGTATTCAATTGAACAGGAAAAAAAGATTCGTCTCAATTGCACTTGCGATAGCACTGACTTCGGGCTCTGCTATAGGGCTTGCGGAGCAGGGGGACAACATACCGGAGTATCCGGGAGAGACAGGTTACAGGGAAAAGTATGAAAATGCAAACTTCAAAGACATGAAAAACCACTGGGCCAGCGATGCCGTCTATACAATGGGGTCGCTTGGAATGATGAAAGGTACAGGCGGAGGGGCATATATGCCGCAGAGAAGCCTTACAAAAGAAGAAGCACTCCTCCTTATAGTCAGACTTATGGGGCTGGAAGACGAGGCACAGGCCGAGGGGCTAAAGCTTGCAAAGCCGCTGGATACAGCTGGATACAAGATACTGAACCCGTACCACTACAATGTGATGGGGGCTATAAGTGTGGCCGAGTCGGCAGGAATACTGGACGACAAAGAGCTTGCGAATATAAACCCGGTGACAGAATCTACACAGCAAAAGATAGACAGCGAAGTGGCCAAAGAGCTTGGGAGCTACAGCAACAAGAGGCTTACAGCGTCACAGTTGAAGAACATAGAATCAGAGCTTGCAGAAAAAGTGAAGAGGAAGTACACGTGGGGGCAGCCAGCGTCTAGGGAAATTGCGGCCTACTGGCTAGGCAGGGCCATTTCGCCGGAGGGAGTTACAGGAAATTCCCAGCAGGCTGTAGCCACTTTTAAAGACTGGGAAGCGATAAGAGAGAAGTACATCCCATATATAGAGGCCGTAGTTCAGAACGGATATATGAACGGAAACGACAGAAACGAATTTGCTCCAAAGGGGACACTTACAAGGGCCGAGATGGGGCAGATACTTTACAATGCAAGAAAAGAGAAATTAAAAGAGCAGGGCTACAAGCTGGAGACGGGAAAAGTTATCAAGATAGAGCATGAAAGCACCACGCAAGACGGAAAGTCCATAAGCAAGAGGACGGTGCAAATCAGAAACTCCGACAACAAGACAGTGGAGTTCTACACGCAGTCGGCCTCAGACGGAGACGCAAAGTATGAAAGAGGGCTGCTTACGTATATAGGAAAGCGGCTTTCAAACCAGGAAAACATAAGAGTGGGGCAGATGCTGGACTTCTACATATCCCCTTTGGGAGAGGCGGCGCTAGCTACAGACTCCACAGCCCAGGAAAAGCGTCTTGAGGGAAAGCTGCTTGGAAAGTACGAGGACATGCTGCTTTTAGAGGGTTCAAATGGACAGAAATACAGGTATCCACTGGCTGAAGGCGCTGTTTTAAGCGTAAACGGGAAGTCGGAAGAGATGTCTGACCTTGTAGCAGGCATGCAAGGAGTGTTCCATATGATGGACAGCAAGATATACAAGCTGGAGATAACAGTTCCAGAAGGCGGACTTGGGGGAGGCGGAAACATAGCGGTTGGAGACTATTTCGACACAGGAATAGTGGTCTCCAAGTCGGAAGCAGGCAAGAAGCTGGTGCTGGCCAAAGACGGTGGAAGCACCGAGACTTACGACTTATCTGCAGTGCCGAATGCGCCAGTGTACAAGGATGGGGCAGTGGTGAGCTTCTCCAGCATAAGAGACGGGGACAGTGCCACCATCTACTTCTCGGACACTTCAAAGTCCATAGCAAAAATAGTGCTTTCACCCCATAAGACTAGAACGGTTAAATGCATATATAAAGGAAGGATTTTTTACTATAACAGAAACAAGGACGAGATAAGGCTGGGAGACAGCAGTCTGCTGGACGGAACAAGCAAGTGGGAAGAGCTTTCCGAAGAAAGGACACTTCCGATAAACGACAGGGCAGACATATACGCCACAGACGAGTCGGGAACTACAGATATACTGATATCTAGAAACACTTTTGAAGACTACGCAACATACAAAGAGCAGCAGAGGACCTATATAGAGAATGCGCTGAAAGAGAACAAGGACGTATATCTTTACACGGAAGTCGTAAACGGCAGAGAGGAAATAACCAGAATAGTGCTGAAAGAAGTAGGCGAGTACAGGTACAGCGGCGTTGTAAGCAAAGTTTCAAACGGAGTTGTGTCGATTCCATCCAATCAGAACGTCTACTATAACAACAGCACCATAGTCCTGAAGGAGGGTAGGCTTGTAAGTCCGGCCACCATAAAGAGCGGAGACACTGTCACAGTCTACACACATCAGGGCAGAAACACAGCTGCGGTTATCGTAGTAGAGGGGGTAGACGTTTCAGAGTATCCATTTACAGTCTACAGCACCAGAATAGTGGATGTGAACCTTATAGGGCAGAGTATAGAGGTTTCCGGTACGGCCTCGCAAAAGGTGCAGGGAAGCACTGTGTCATCGCCTCCTGTAGAGACGCTGAATTTGCCTACAGATGCGGTTATACAGCTTGTACCTGGAAAGACAAAGCTCAGCCAAGACGAGTTCTTCACAAGATACTACAAGCAGGGAGAAAAGCCCAAAGCCAAAATAGTGACAAACAGCACGGGAGACATACTCTCTATGCAGGTATACAGTGAAGACTATAACAGGCCAAATCTTGGGGACATAAGAACCGGAAAAGTCAGTGGCAAGAACTTAAACAATGAAACTGTAACATTGACAGATGTAAGGACTTGGACCGGAAATGGCTGGAGCACAGGAGTTAAGTCCATGACATTCGACTTCTCGAATGCTATAGTGCTGGTGAACGGAGTGCCTTCAAGGCTTGACCGCGTAAAAGACGGAGCCAGTGTAGATGTAATAACGGACGTAAATACTGGACATACAATAATAGTTAGATAGGAGTGAAAACATGAAGAGAGTAGTGAGTGTAGCACTGGCGGCCATTATGCTGCTGTCGCCGATAGCATCTGAAGCCCAGCGAGGAGGAACCGGATTCGAAGGCGGAATAAGGCGTAACGAAAGAGACAGCTCAAAGAGCAAGTCCTACAAGGAAGTGATCTATATAACAGGAGAGCCTGTAGAACTCGCGGGAACACTTGAAACAAAAGTGGCTGCCAAGTCCATAAGGTACAAATACGAACTTGAAAACATAGAGAAAGGCATAACTCTCAGCAGAAACCTGACACTTGCAAGAGAGCTTTCACCTTCCGAGGACAAGACTCAGGTTGTAGAGGTGAACAAGATTACAAAGTACAAAGAAGAGATAGAGGCAGATGGAGACGAATACGAACTGGTGGAGTATCAGTTCCACAATTCTACAGTCGACGACAACCAGCCCATGGTGACCCACTACCAGGGAAGCTGGAACGGAAAGAAAGTATACGCTGTAAACGAAGATGAAGCAGAACTCACACAGACTATAACAGGCAATACATTTGGATTCGACCAGTTTTGGGGAGCTACAGAGAAACAGGTATTGAGGTATGAGTTAGATTATGAGCCGAATGAGAGCACGAACACGGAAGATCCAGAGGGTGAAGCAGGAGCAGGTCCATGGAGTGGGACAGTAGACACGCAGGTATCCATAAACAAGACAGTAAAGGACGCATATATACCTCACACAAACACTGTCTCCAGTTTCGACGGGATATACACATTGTCCGAAGGCGACGAGACTGTTATGAAGTACGACTACAACCTTCCCATACTGGGAGAGAACCCAAACAACTACAGAAATATAGGGAGTGGAGCCACAAGCTACAGGACCACGCCTACACAGGAGCAGCTTTATATTCCAAGGTATGTGGATATAAAGACCCACTGGGGCGAGATGTATATAAAGAAGCTGGCGGGACTTCAGGCTGCCAGCATACAGCAGAAGTATTTTCTGCCGGACAAGAACATAACCCGAGAGGAGTTTGCCGTGTGGCTTGTAAAGTCGCTCAGGCTGGAGGGAATGGAAAAAGACAGCACAAGAGAGCAGACAGCAGGGGGAGAGCCTAAGTTCGAGGATGTCAGTAAGAGACACCCCAACTACGACTACATTCAAAACGTGCGAGACAGAAAGATCATGAACGGAGTTGGAGATAACAGGTTCGGACCAGAAGAACACCTTACAAGAGAAGAGGCAGCTGTCATAATAGCGAGGGCACTCGGGATAGAGCGACTGGCGCCGAACCTTCCGTTCTACACAAGCTACGGAGACGACAAAAACATTTCGATCTGGGCAAAAAAAGCTGTATACTCTGTAAATCAGGTCGATATAATGAGTGGGTATGGAGGGAACTTTATGCCGAAAGGTACACTTACCCGTGCAGAGGCAGCGGCTCTTGTGGAGAGGATAATCGACTACATGAGAGTAGACCTTAAAGGAGAGTACGGAATTTAAAAAAATATGCTTAAACTTTCGAAAAGAGGGTAAAAAAATACCAAGGTCTGATTTTGAAATAATATTGTAATCAAAAGTTGACCATGTAAGTTCTCCGTGTTATAATTGACCTTGTAACAATGGGAGAACTATTGCTGGTCGGAAGATCGGCGATATTGGAGGTAATGTACATATACTTCCGTGTTCAAGAAAGAAAAGAAATTATATAAATATCTAAGGGGGTACAAACATAATGAAAAAAAGAATTCTTTCATTAGCACTAGCTTCGGCAATGGCTGTTGGAACAGTTAGCGGAGCTTTTGCAGAGACAGAAACACCAGAGGTGCTAAACGGTCCTCAGTATATCAAAGGAAATGAATCAAAAGAGTTCATGCCAAACTCAAAGATAACTAGACAGGAAATCGCTGTTATGGTAGGTAGAGCTCTTGAGCTAGAAGGATCTAACCCAGACTTCAAAGATGCAGACAAGATAGCTGCATGGGCAGACGAGTTCGTAGCAGGACTTCAAGACGCTGAGATAGTAAAGGGAGATGAAAAAGGAAACTTCAACCCTACAAACAAGATAACTAGAGCGGAACTAGCTGCAATGGTAGTTAGAGCTTACGAAAATGCTACAGGAGAAGAACTTTCAGAGGGAGACACTTCTTTCGACGACGTAGCTGACAGTGCATGGTATGCAAAAGAAGTTAAGAAAGCTGCAGAAGCTGGACTAGTTCTAGGGGATGGAGAAGGAAGCTTCAACCCAATGGGAGAGGCTACTAGAGCGGAAACAGTTATGATGATAAACAGAATGCTAGGACTTGGAGAAGGTAACCTTCCTTCAGACGTAGCTGAACTACTTGAGACAAGCCTTGTAGACAAAGCTCAGTGGCCATCATGGGCAGTAGACGCTATACTTATAGCATCTTCAGCATATGAGTACACTGTAGGAGAAGATGGAAAGATAACTATAGTTGAGGACGAAGAGCCTACAGTTGAACTTAAGGTTGAGTCGGTAAGTGCAATTAACCACCAGTCAGTACTAGTTAAGTTCAACCAAGAGCTTGAGTCTGTTGACAAAGCAGATTTCACAATAAACAATGGAGTTACAGTTTTAGAAGCTAAGTTCGGAGCTGACAAGAAGTCTGTATACCTAACTACTACTTCTCAAAACCAAGGAACAGAGTATACTCTTTCTTACAAGGGAGAAGTATCGGGAACATTCACAGGAACTACAGGACAGTTCAACAGCAAGATAACTGTATCTACTACAGACAGTGAAGTTAAGCAAACAAGTACACCTACTGCAACAAATGATGCTAACATCAACCGTGGAAAGCGTACTTACACAATAAACGTTAAAGATCTTAACGGTAAAGTTGACCTTGCTCTAATACAAGGTGGAAACTACAATGCTACAACTGGAGAATTTACTGATGTAGACGACAACATGCGTGCTGATTTCGGAGCGGTTACTTCAGTTATAGAAGAAGTAAACGGATCACCACAAGCAGCTGGAACAAACTTTGTAAACAACGTTGAAATACCAGCTAACGGAGTTATAACTGTAACAGTTGACAACACTACAGGAGCTGAAAACGTAAGACTTGTAGCATTCCAAGATACAAATGCTGACAACCAACTTACTGTAGACGCTAATGGAATAGCTAAGGAAGAAGTAGGAATAGGCGGAAGAACAGGATACTATGTTGCAAAAGCAGCATTTGGAGCTTCTAACCCTAATACAGCAGGTGGATTCGTATTCACTGATATAGACTCATTTGTAGATGGCGCAGGAAACCTATACAGCTACGATGCAAACGATAAGTATCAAGTAGGCGGAGTAGAGATAACTAAAGATCAGTTCGAACAGATAATAAACGCAGGAGATGTACTAGCAGTAAGCTACAACACAAGTGCAGACGGAGTGTCTACATTCAATATAACTACTGAGACAGGATTCGAAGCACCAGCAGCTGCACCTACAGTAAATGTACGTAACCTTGACAGTGGAGCTACTATGAACGATGTAAGAGTAGACTTCCTACGTGGAGTACATGCAAATGGAACATTGAACCCAACATCTACAGTTTATACAGTACAACGTGCGTCAACACTAGGTCCTGACGGAATAGACGGAACTATAGATGACATAGCAGCTGGAGACGAGCAATGGGTAACAGTTGGAACAGTTGCAGGAACTGAGACTCTTCGTTACGATGACAAGAACCTATCTGACGGAGCTTATGTATACCGTATAGTTGTTAAGAACCCAGTAACAGGAGTTGAGTCTAGAACAGCAAGAAGCGCTAAAATAGTCCTTCCAGCTAACCCTGATACTGTAGCACCTCTTGCAATTCAAACTACTATGAAAGATGCAGGAAACCCTAACGAGCTAGACTCTGGAGACAAAGTTCAAATGCTTTTCAACGAGGAAATGAAACTTGAGGCTGGAGATATAGTACGTCTTCAAGATGCTGAAGGCGAATACTCTAACGTAGTACTAGGGACAGGAAACACTTTCACAGCTACTACAGTTGGAGATCAAACACTTTTAACTATAACTTTCACAGCTAAAGCTTCAGTAGACGGTGGAAAGACTTTTGCTACTGATGGTGTTATACAAACAGCAGCGCTGACTTGGACTGCTCAGACTGGAGTAACTGACCTAGCTGGAAATGATGTAAACCTAGCTGGAAGTGACACAGCTGTAAATGTTGACATTGTTCGTCCTACAGCTGCAGTTCAGACGATTGGTGTAGTTGGAGGAACAAGTTTCGTTATAAGATTCAACGAGCCAATAGATCGTGCAGATGCTGCTAAGATAGCTAATTACACTGTAACTAACGGTGGAGGACTTAACAATCCTGTAATTGCAGTTGAGGTTTCAGATGTCAACCCTAGAGCATATACAGACGTAACAGTCTACACTAGAGATGCTCTTAATGCTGGGGCTGTGCTTGCTCAAACAGTTGCTGACCTAGCTGGAAATGAAGGAAACCAAACAGGACTAGCTATATCTCCTGCAGTTGCAGCTCCAACAATAACGCTTAATGTTGCGCCTGCAAACAACACAGTATTCCCAGTAAGCACTGTAACATTCGAAGGAACTGCAAATGCGAATGCTGGAGTTTCAGGAGTACAAGTGAGAATAGACGGTGGAGCATGGGTTAACTCTGGAACTAATGGAGTTACAGTTACTACAGATGACGGAGCTTTCGACGAAACTTCTGAAGACTTCGACGCTACTATAGCAGGACTTTCTCAAGGGGTTCACACATTCGAATTCCGTACAGTTGAAAATGGAGGAGCTGTTTCAGCGGCTTCAGCAGTTCGTACAGTATACGTATCATCTGTAGCTTCAGGAGCACCTGCGATAGACGCTCTTGCGACTCAATCTGCAGCATGGCAAGATGGAGCTATAAATGCGGCTGAGGACAACGCAGCTCTAAATATGAACGTAACACTACCTGCTGATGCAGCACCTGGAGATGTTCTTCAAGTTCGTGACGGAGGAAACATCGTAATAGGAACACACACAGTAGCGGCTGGAGAAGAAGGAACTAGCGTGGCTGTTTCGATAAGCGCAGCTAACCTACAAACTTTGACAGGAGCTGATGCAGTTAGCAACATAACAGCTAGAGTGCTAAGAGGAACAAACAACGCTCTTGCTAGTGCAGACTCTGCAGCTGTATCAATATACTTCGGATCTACAGCGCCTACTGCTACTATCACAAATGCAGTTTATAATGACGCAGCTAACACGATAACTCTTACTGGAGCAGACTTCAACACTCTTTATGACGGAGCTGGACAAGTTCTAGGAGTTACTGATATAAAAGGTCAATTAGATGCGACTAAGGTTTCGTTTGTTGACTCTCAAGCACAACTAGTTCCAGCGTTCAATGCTGCCAGCATAAAATCGGCTGTAGCTCAGAACAATACTACACTTGTTATAACGTTGACTGACGCTTATGCAGCTCAGTTCGAGAATGTAATTCTAGCTACAGACGGTCTAGTAGCTGCGGATACTCTTGCTATAGCAGCTGGATTTACTAGCGACAGCGCAGGAAACCTATCTGCTGGAGATAACTTAGCTGCTGATGGTCTAGATGTATAATATCGGAGATAGAAGCTTAGAATATTATAACTAAGATTGAAACACAAGCCGAGCTTTGAAAGGCTTGTAGAGAGAATACAAAAAAGGGAGCTAGCTACTGACAATGTGGCTAGCTCCCTTGTACATAGCGCTGGAAAGGGCTTTAAGGAGGAAAGTTTGTGAAAAAGAGAATGTTTAGCCTAGCTTTAGCTAGTATTATGATAATCGGAACACTTGGTATGACAGCATGCTCCTCGGGAGCAGAGGACGGAAAGAAGGAGCTTTTTGTAATCCAGAAAGGAGACAAGTACGGCTTCATGGACAATACCGGGAAAATAGTGATAGAGCCGAAGTTTCAGACTGTTGGAGAATTCAAGGAAGGACTGGCTCCTATCGTGGTTGAAGGCAAGTGGGGATATATAGATGAAAAAGGAAACACAGCGATAAAGCCAGAGTTTGAGACAGCAGGAAATTTCTCTGAAGGACTCGCGGCAGTGTCTAAGGACGGGAAAAAAGGTTATGTAGACAATGATGGGAAGATAGCTATAGAACTAAAGTATGATGAGACAGGCGAATTCTCAGAAGGGCTTGCGGCTGTTAAGACAGAGAAAGGCTATGGATATATAGACAATAGCGGGAAGATGGCTATAAAAGAGCAGTTCACTATGGCGGGTGCTTTTGAAAACGGAGTGGCACAGGTAACAAAAGATGATAAATGGACATATATAAACAAGGGCGGAGAAGTACTTTACAGTGGAGAATAGAGCTAAAACGGAGAAGACATATTCCATTGCAAAGAAGGAGGCGCAAGAGTGGGAGTCATAGGTAAAATATTCAAAGGAAGACAATCAAGCGACAAATCGAACCAAGCAGAATACGATTCATCGGGAAAAGAATATGAAGGGCAAAAAAATGAAGGCGAAGCAGCACCGACTCAAGAATACGTGGAGCTGAGACTGTCCATTCATCCAGAAGAGGATGCAAGGACATCCGACATGGAGAGAAATCAGCTTGAACAGGAGCTTAAAGACTGCAAGTCGATAAAGAAAAATGACATAAACGTATCGGGGATATATGCGTTCAGAACAGATGAAGGGCTGGAGGTCAGCTTTTTCTTCAGAAATGGATTGGAAAGACCGGTAATGCTTAAAGAGACTCCGCTTGCAGTTATAAGCAAGGACGGAAAGCTTCTGGCTCGCCAAGAATTCGACTTGACTGATATGGGAGAAGTAGAAGGGCTGTCTGCAAGACCTTGGAGAGTCCACTTTGACCCCAAAAATGTTTTTTCTGAAAATGTAGCTCCTGATGACTGGGCAATAATATTTGATATCAAAAGCAAAGAGAAGTAGCAGTAGCAAGAGCGTGATACAAGGCGAGGAGCACCTCGTCTTTTCACATTTCAAAAGGAAGTGCTAAATGAACACTGAAATTAAGGACAATAAATACATAGAATTTTCCATCGATGAAATCACTCCGATCAATTCAGAAACTTTCATTTTGAGAGTAATACCCGTGATTGACTCGGAGTTTTTTCCTCCGTTTCATCTAAGAAACATAAAGGTGTCTTATGAATTACTAGAGGATAGTTTTTATAAATCATTCTATCCTGACATCCCTATAACTGGAAAAAGATACTTGAAAGGAACGGTTATTCAAGGTGCTTACTACAAAATTTCGAAAAAAAATATAGAATATATGAATATATTTGATACTAGAGAAACAACTATATCCACAGATAATGATATTTTCAGAGGCAATCGGGAGACATCTCCGTTTGAAGAATTCGATATAAAAGGAGATGTTTCTAGGTCAGGAAAAGACGTCTACGAATACTTACAATCAAAAGTATGCTTACTTGACAGAGCATATTTATATTGCTTTAATGTAGGACAAGGAGATTCGATGCTTTTTGTAGCATCAAGCGGAAATGCCTATATAATAGATACAAACTTTTATGGAGTAAAAGGTGCGAATGAGTTTATAACTGAAGTAAAAAAAATTCTTAAATGGCATCGATTGGCAGAAAATAAAATAAAGGGTGTTATAGTAACTCATAAGCATATAGATCATATTAGGGGACTTAAATACATTCTGGATGAAGAATTCTTTCAAATAGAAAATTTCATCATAAATCAAGACTACATTCATCCGACAAAAGCTGTCTACGAACTCATGACTTCAGCTAAAAATAATATAAGAAACTGGCACAATTTAAATACTCCGGGCAGTATCACCGAGGGTAATACGAAAATTTGCTTCAAAAATCCTGACAATGATACTGCTAATAGCAGAGTTTCACCTGATATAAATAACAGTTCTATAGGTATGTGTATACGACATGGAGGGTATAGTGCCTATCTAACAGGAGACTTAAGTAGCAGTATAATTAAAAGCAAATACTTCTATGTAGATACTAATTATAGTAAAAAAAGTGTTCTCAAGGTGGCTCATCATGGAAGTTATACTGGGACTGATAATGATGTTATTAGAATTTTAAAGCCAACAGAAGCTTTTATATCAGCAGGAACGAGTAAAAACTACAACCATCCGCACGATAGCACTCTAAAAATATTAAAGTCTCATAACTTAAATATAAAAATATCTAAAAATGAAAAAAAGACAGTATGTTATGAGCTATAGATTAGAAGATGTGCTAGGTATCCATCTTGTTGACCATTAGAGAACTCTTAGATATGCAAGAGGGCTATTTTAAGGGGTAATTGAGTGTGTATAATAAGCGGTGTAAACTATCCAGATTATGATATACTGAAACCATAAGGAAGTTGTATCACATCTCCTCGTTCTCCTCTACCGCATCATCTACTTCACATCTCTGGTACTCTGGTGTATTTTCGTAGTACAGAGAATCTATCTCTATGCTATCCCCGTTTGATTTAAACAGTATGTCTACTCCATCTACATATGGAGATTCGTTTGTCTGCACTACTACTCTGGCTGTGTATATCACTTCTCTCGTTATTCTGTCAGCCCCCAGTTTCCTGATGCTTATCCCCACTATCCACTGGCTGTAGTCTCCATCCCTGTACTCCAGCTCCTGTTTCAATGTCTCTATTATGTCTCGTTCCCAAGACTTGTTAATCATTATCACCCCTAAATAGATTTAGACCACTAGCGCTTAGTCTAGTGGCCTATCAAGGTTATAATATATGTTTGATTTTAGGGTTGTTCCGGTTTTCCGACTCTCTTAGCGGCTATCTGAAAAACTATGTGCTCGTTTACAGCCATTTATGAGTATTTATTTTGAATGTGGGATAGTCTATATACATATCCGCTTTAAACTTCTCCTGCTGGGTAAGCGTCAATTGTAGCCCACATAGATTTCAACCCTGTGAAATGAGATAATACATCAAAGATATTAAATCGGAGGTGTTTTTTTATGAAATCAAAAGACAATAGGGATCTTTTTCTCCTTAGTCTTATTGATTTAATTTTATATGACCTTAAGAAATCTGTCCAACTAAGTGTAACCTATCCACATTATATGTATTATATTTTTGGCTACTGAGTCTTCAATTTTCGATATAAGCGCCTCGAAATCCGAAAAGCTTAAAAAATTTCGTTCGCCGGAGTTTACAGACAGCGGTGGAATATTGATTGCTGGATTTATTGACACTAAGTCTTTTTTTAGGGCGAAACTATAGAAAGATCTAAGTGTATATAGGTTTCTATTACGCGTATTTTTAGATAAGTTTCTAGACCGGATATATCCTAGATACGACTCGATATCTGACTCGGAGATAGACTTTAAATCGTAGAGGGCTTATGGATTTTTGTCTTTGAGAAAAGACTCGAAGTATTTCAAATCCTTCGAGTATCCAGAAATAGTCTCTGGACTGCGTTCCAAGAATAAGAGATAAGATTTAAATTTTTCTACAGCTAGGGAGTAATTCAAGCTCAACATCTCCTTTTAAGGTGATTATATCATTTTGGAAATAGGTCATATCATCGATATGTTAGGTTTCAGGCGTGAGTGAGTTTCACTGAAAAGAAGGGTGCTTATTTATAGAGAACAAAGAGCTTTTTAGAGAGTATATGCTAAAGTGATGGTATAATAAATCACAAGGAGGCTTGTCATGAAAAAACTTAGATTTGTTGTATCATTCTTAATAGCTGCATATATTTCGCTCACAGGACTTACAGGATCTTTTGCAAGTGATATGATTCTGAAGTATGGAGAAGTCAGTATATCAGATTCGTACCAAGAGTCTTACGAGACGAGAGGCAAAGGAAGTAAAAAAAGCTTAAGCTTGGCTGAAAAGAAGATATTAGATGCTATAAAAAACCTGGACTCTCAAGTGGATATATCTGAATATGGAATAAACACCTCTGTGCAGAGAGAGCTACTGGATAAAATAATCAGAGAGAATCCCGATATATTCTATACCAGAGGGTGGACCTATTCATACAGTCCATCTAGCGGAACTGTTTTCGGCATAATGCCAGATTATGACTACGAAAAGAGCAAGATAGAGAGCATGAAAGCTGAAATAGAGCAGAAACTCTCTGCGGCAATAGAGAAAATAAAAGAGCCTGATATGACTCCACTTGAAAAGGTACTGGCAGTACATCAGTACTTGGTTTTAAACATAGAGTATGACGAGAGAGGCAACGCACCTATAGAGTCTCACAGCATATACGGCGCACTTGTAGATGGGAAAGCGGTATGTGAGGGCTATTCCGAACTTTTGACTGTAATGCTTGAAAGACTTGGAGAAGTGGATAGCTTTGTAGTGGTTTCGGAAGAGATGCTCCATGCTTGGAACATGGTGGTTTTAGATGGAAACTACTACCACATAGATGCTACTTGGAACGATCCAACGCCGGATAGAGAAGGCTATGTAAGGTATGAGTATCTTCTGATTCCGGACAGTGTAATGGCTTCAGATCATCAGTGGGACAGAGGGAACTATCCTGTTGCCGAAAGCTCGGACTATTCTTTTCTATGGAAGCTTGAGAATCCAAGATACAGCTCAGGCGTGATTCGACATTGGAGCAAGGATACAGGCAGGTTTGAAGAGATATTGCTTGAGAGACCGGATGTATTAGAAGAAGAGGAAGATATAGATTTACCCGATAATATAGAGCCTGTTGGAAATACAGCAAGACCGTATATAACGGGATATGATGACGGAACTTTCAGGCCAGAAAATTCTGTGAAAAGGCTGGAGATAGCGTCAATGATATTCAAGCTTTTGGAACTTTCTGAAAGAGACGCAAAGTTTCCAGATGTAAGCCACAGTAGTTGGGCATTTGGCTATATTGGAGCGATGCAGAACTCGGGGTATATGAAAGGGGATCAGGCCGGCAGGTTCAACCCGGAAGCAAGTCTCACTAGATCAGAGATGGCCACCATAGCCGCTGCAATATATCAGGGTGAGCATTCCGGTCAAGATCTGAAATTCAAAGATATATCAGGCCATTGGGGTGAAAAAGCCATAACGGACATGGCAAAGGCTGGTGTGGTGAAAGGTTATTCAGACGGAAGCTTTGCTCCCAATAAAGAGGTTAGCAGAGCTGAAGCTGTAGCCATACTCAATAGGCTTTCCAAGCTCACTATTTCGGATGAGGAGTTGAAATCGGCGATAAATCCTTTTTCAGACGTGAGGGAGTCCCACTGGGCATATAGAGATATATTAAAGGCGACTAAAAACCGATAGATTTTAAAAAAGACTTCACTCTAGAACAGGGCGGATATATCCGCCCTGTTTTAGAGTTTATTTTAAATAACTTTGCACAGATTTTCTTTCAATGACAAACTCGGGGCAGCCCATATACCCAGGTGCGACTTCATATTCGTCAAATTAGACGTGCATATGGGTCAAAAAGTTTCAATAATGGTATAATACGATTGAGAGGAGGTTTTTCCATGAAGATGCGATTAAGAATATCAGCTATAGCTGTTGCACTGGCTATGTCTTTTGTAAACTTGGGTATGGTGGCCGAAGCTTCAAGCTTGGAAGAGGTTAGGAGCCTTGTGGAGAGCAACTACTATAGAGCGGTGGGCGATGAAGTGCTAGCCAAAGACAGCATAGAGGGAATCATAGAGGGTCTAGGCGACCCACATACATCATATATGACTAAAGATCAGTACCAGGTATTTTTAGACTCCATAGAGAGCAAGTACTATGGCGTTGGATTTTACTTTGAGATAGTTGAGGAAGGGGTGCTTGTAAGCTCTGTAATAGAAAATTCTCCTGCTGAAGCAGCCGGAATAGAGCCAGGAGATATAGTCGTTTCCGCAGATGGGAAGTCTCTTGTGGGTCTATCCAGTGAAGAGGTGGCCACCATAATAAGGGGTCCAGAGGGAAGCGCAGTAACACTCGGAATATTAAGGCGAGGAACAAGGATAGATATAAATGCGGTCAGAGGAAAAATTCAGATGGAATATGTAAGTGAAGGAGGTCATGGTGAAGGTTCGGGGTATATAAGAATATCGAGCTTTGGCGCCGAGACTGGGAAGAAGTTCGGGGAGTTGCTTGCTAAGCAGAATTCAGACACGCTTGTGGTAGATATAAGGAACAACGGTGGTGGATATTTGAATTCGGCTATAGATATGCTAGGATATTTGATACCTAAGAAGGCTGCTCTTGTTTTAAAAAACAGAAATAGCAGTAACACCTACTACGCGCCAGAGCAAGGATACTATACAGACAAGAAGCTTATACTGCTTTTAAACGAGTACAGTGCAAGCGCATCTGAAATAGTGGCTGGAGCTCTTAAAGACCAAGACAGAGCCCTTCTAATCGGGAGCAAGAGCTATGGAAAAGGCACAGCTCAGAACTTCTTCAACATTTCAGACGGAGGAGTTCTCAAGATGACTACTATGGAGTTTTTTTCACCGCTTGGAAACACCATAAACGGAGTAGGGGTCTCTCCAGACTTGGAGATAGAAGAGGGCAATGTGCTTAAAGTTTCGGAGCTTTTAAGCCAAGGTGAAAGCGGAAGTCATGAGCTTGAGATAGCGGGAGAGAATTACAAGGTTGATTTAAATATGGCTAGAAGCAAAGACTACTGGGGAGCATATAAAGAGCTTCTGGACTCTTTATACGGCGACAAAGTCTGGAGTGGGTTCTACCCTGAATATATGCTGGTGGGAGAGCTTAAAGATGCGCCACTTGAAAAAATATACACTGTGAAATTCAGCAAAGGAGTAAAATCTGAGACTTTGAACAGCGAGACTGTGGACTTTATAGATGCAGATACAGGACAAGAGGTGGAGCTGAATATTTACAGCGAGGGAGACAGGGTGCTTAAGGTGAAGCCTTTAGATCCACTTGAGCCAAACAGCGAGTACTGGCTGAAGATAAACACCGGCGTAATGGGGCTAGATGGGAATAGATTAAAAGTCGGTAGCCTCGCTACCATAGAGACGGGAGATGATTAGTTGTGAAAGCGCTTGTAGTTGATTTTTTGGACTTTTTGTCTATAGAGCTTGCTGTAATGTTTATGGCGATGCTTCCGGTTATAGAGCTTAGGGGAGCAATACCTCTTGGAGTTTCGATGGGGCTTTCGCCAGTGCACTCGGCCATATTAAGCTATATAGGCAGTGCCATTCCGGTTCCGATAATACTCTTCGGCATAAGGCCGATATTCGGATTTCTGAGGAAAAACAGCTTTTTCAGAAAGATAATAGACAAGATCGTGTACAATTCAAACGTAAAACACAGCAGAAAGATAAGGAAGTACGGTACCATTGGTCTCGTCATACTGGTGGCCATACCTCTTCCAGGAACAGGTGTATGGAGCGGTAGCCTTGTTGCATCGCTTATGAATATACGTTTCAAGCTGGCTTTCCCGGCAATACTCCTTGGGAATGCCATAGCTGCTGTAGCTATTATGACATTAAGCCACGGAGTTTCAAGCGTGCTTATGTGAAAATTGAAATATTAAAAGAGCCTCTAAAGCAAGTTTGTTTTAGAGGCTCTTTTAATTTAATAATCTCTATAGGCCGGAAAGAAGTTTCTGTTTTTCTCTTCGGAATGATTTGAGATACTCACCAAGTAGTCGTAATCCTCTCTGTTCCATATCTTTTTCCCGATGTAAGCATCGAAAGATGTATTTTGGGAAAAAGACCTTTTGTAAAGGTATAGCGAGTCGTTTTCGTCTGAAGTGAGGCCACCCCCCAAAAAGAGATATCTGTAGCCATTTTCATGTCCCCATCGTACAAATTCTGCGTAGCATATGTCGCTGGGAGACATATGCCTGTAATCTTGCTTTGTTCCAGCTATATGCGCATAGATCACATCACCGCTTAAAAAGCAGAGTCCGAAGGAGACGAGTGCGTCTTCATGGTATATGTTTATAAGCAGAACGTCTGAACCCATATTTTCAATCATGCGCTCAAAGTACTGCTTATCAAACATAAATGCGCTGGAAGCATGCTTTCTGCACATGGTTTCCAGGTATATACCTATCTGCTCATCTATATTGACAGGGTTTAGTTCTGGGACAGCTACCATGCCTTTTCGCTTTCGTCTGTTTACCAGCCGTAGTCTTGTATGAGTGAGTTCTCCATGAAGAGGGTCTCCATAGTCCTGAAGGTTTACAGCAACCATCTTTTTCTGATACACCACATCTACTGCTGAGTCAAGATGACGGTGATTCTTGAGCATAGGAGAAAACTTTATGAACTCCGAGATCACATTCTTCTCTTTGCAGAACTTAGAAAGGCTTTTGTAGAAAAGCTGGATAGACTTAGCTTTAAGTTTGTCGTCTTTGGCTTCCACTGTGGGGCCACTGTAGCCATAAGGAGTGGATATTTCGAAGAACTTGCCTTTTTCTATTTTTGAATCCATATCGCTATGAAAGTGCACATCTCTGAGCATAAAAGGGTATGCCACCTTTCCATAATCACTTTCTATAAAAGCTAACACAGGAGTTTCACCTTCGCACCTGTAGAGGTCGAAGTAAGAATACTCAAAATAAACGTCTTTCTGCTTGAAGCCGCTCAGAATGGAATCCCATTCTTTTTGTTCATATATGAACTTGCAACCTGAGTCCATGATAAAACCTCCCCGAGATATTTCATTTTGTAGAGATTATACCCTTGGGCAGTAGAACTGAAACTACTGCGCCGCTATAGAATGGCATAAGTGGTTTTCAAATAGGCTGAAGGGGTATAAAGATTCATAAGAAGAAAGGGGTAGTGTAAGATGTATAGGATACTGGTGACTGCAATAGGGTCATTTTCAGCAGATATAGTGATAGAGGTGCTCAGAGAAGCAGGACATTATGTGATTGGGGCTGACATATATCCAAAAGAGTGGATAGCTGATGCATCTAATGTAGATAAATTCTACCAGGTGCCTTATGCCACAGATGCTGAAAGGTACGTTGAGACTATTTTAAATATATGCGAAGAAAACGAGGTGCACTACGTAATTCCTCTTACAGACCCGGAGGTAGATGTGCTATCAGGACTGAAGCCAGACTTCAGAGAGATAGGGACTGATATATGCATATCCGACGAACACTCCATAAGGCTTTGCAGGAACAAGTACGCTCTTTCTAAGTTCTTAAAGGAAAAGGAGCTCTGCAATGTAATAGAGACTTCACGTCTAAGCGATTCAGAGCTAGAGCATATAAAGCTTCCTGTCTTTATAAAACCAGTCTCTGGAAGAAGCAGCATCGGATGCAGGTTTGTTTACACAGAAGAGGAATATCTCTGCATAAAGAATGTTTTAAAGGGAGAGGAATATATAGTTCAGCCCTTTGTAGCTGGGGAGATTATAACAGTTGACGTGGTTAGAGACCAAAATAGTGAAGTAACTGTAAGCATTCCAAGGGTGGAGCTGCTTAGAAATAGCTCGGGAGCAGGGACTACTGTGGAGATAATAGAGAGCGAGGAGCTAGAGCGAACTTGCGAGAATGTGGCTAGAGAGACGTTTATATCCGGGGCGGTGAACATCGAATTCATAAGGTCTGAAAGTGGGAAGTTGTTTTTACTGGAGATAAACCCTAGGTTTTCGGGTGGAGTCAAGTTTAGCCACATATCAGGGTATAACGTGGTGGAGAATCATCTCAACTGCTTTACAGGTAGGCCAATAGAAGATAAGAAAATAAATAAGATGATTATAGCTAGAAAGTATACTGAACATGTGACAAGTGAATTTTCTGGATGAATGCAGAGAGGAGGAAGTTGAAGTGGAAAAGACACCTTGCTATGTAGTCGACTTAGAAAAATTCGACAAGAATGCACAGAGTATTCAAAAGGCATTTAGGAGGTCTTGGGGAAGCAACATAAGGCTTGGGTACTCTATAAAGACGAATCATCTGCCATTTTTGCTTTCGCATGCAAAAAGACACGAGTTTTACGCTGAAGCCGTTTCAAACGAGGAGTACGAATATGCGGCTTCCCAAGGATATGATTTAAAGAACATAATATTCAATGGACCCCAAAAAGAGTATGGAATTTTGAAAAAAGCCATACAAGGAGGAAGCCTTGTAAACCTCGACAATTTTCAAGATATAGAGATGGTAGAGCAGATTGGGCTTGAGCTCGGATATGAAAACATATCGGTAGGACTTAGGTTCAACTTTGACCTAGAGAGCGAATGCAGAGGGGAAACGGGTTTGATAGACGGAATTAGCAGGTTTGGAATATGTATCGAGAACGGAGATTTGGAAAAGGCTATAGGACGGCTTAGGGATAAGGGCTGCACAGTTGCAGGCTTACATGTACACTACACCACCAGCACACGCAGTGCCGAGGTCTACAGAGCGATTTCCAAGAAAGTTGTTGAAGTAATAGATAAGTACGGGCTTAAATCAGACATTAAGTATATAGATCTAGGTGGAGGTTTCTGGGGAGGAAGAGAGCTTCCAGGAAAGCCAAGCACGGAGGAATACAGCCACACAATAGCTGACACCCTTAGAGAATGCATATCCCCTGAGGATGTCCAACTCATACTGGAGCCGGGGTCTTCTCTGCTTTCCACTGTGGCCTTTTATATTACAAAAGTAATGAACACAAGAGATATAAAAGGCAAGCGGTTTGTGACTATGGATGGAAGCTTGCTGGATGTGAACCCGCTTATGCGGGAGAGGGAGCTGGATTATTCCATATATTCTTCTAAGAGCAGAAATGTTCTAAGCAAGCAGATAATATGTGGCGGGACTTGCCTTGAAAGCGACAGGATGATCCATCTGGAAGAGCACGGCGAGCTCTGCGCAGGGGATCTAGTCAAGATACACAATACAGGGGCTTACACCATAAGCTTTAATGACTGCTTTATTAATTCTCCACCTTATGTGTATTTAAAAGAAAAAAATAAATACATATTGATAAGGGAAAAGTAATAGTCACAGGGTAAATATATATTCAATCAATACTTTGCATTTACAATAGAATTTAGAGGAGACTTAAAAATGAAAACTGAAAATATGACTAAAATCATGATGGCGAACAGGTCTTCTATGCCATCCATTGAAGAGTATATAGAACAGATACGACCTCTTTGGAACTCCCGCTGGCTGAGCAACGAGGGAGCAATACTTCAAAAGTTCAAAGCGAGCCTAGAGAACTACTTGGGGCTTGGAAATATCGAGCTGTTTGTAAATGGACATACGGCGCTGGAGTTGGCGATTTCTTCAATGGGGCTTAGCGGGGAAGTCATAACAAGCCCATTTACGTTTATATCTACACCAAACGCGATTGTGAGAAATGGGCTTACACCAGTTTTTTGCGATATAAGTGAAGAAGACTTCAATATAGACGTTCAAAAGATAGAGTCGCTTATAACAGAAAAGACAACTGCGATAGTCCCTGTTCACATATACGGAAATCCCTGCGACTTGGAGGGCATAGAGAGGATTGCCCAAAAGTATAATTTAAAGGTTATATATGACGCTGCACAGGCCTTCGGGGTGGAGGTGGATGGGAAGAGCATACTTGAATTTGGAGATATCACGATGGTGAGCTTCCATGCCACAAAATGCTTTCACTCAATAGAAGGCGGTATGCTTTCATTCAAGGACAGCCGAAAGAGGGAGCAGCTCAGAAAAGTAAAGAGCTTCGGAATAGTATCTGAGGATGGTACAGAGCTTCTCGGTGTCAATGCGAAGATGAACGAATTTCAGGCTGCGATGGGAATTTGTAATTTAAGCCATTTTGAAGGCTATTTAGAAAAGAGAAAGAGCATACACATGAGGTACAGAGAGCAGCTGGCTGAAGTGCCTGGAATAAAGCTTGCCAAACACAGAGCAAATGTAAAGCCGAACTACACCTATATGCCTGCTCAAGTTGACAAAGAGGCTTACGGGCTAGACAGG
Source organism: Andreesenia angusta (assembly GCF_001855385.1). Classification (NCBI taxonomy): domain Bacteria; kingdom Bacillati; phylum Bacillota; class Tissierellia; order Tissierellales; family Gottschalkiaceae; genus Andreesenia; species Andreesenia angusta. Next base: position 29,177 of record NZ_MKIE01000006.1, read on the forward strand.
GACGAGCTACTGGAGCGACTTTCTGCAGAGCATATATTTGCAGACAAGTACTTTTATCCTCTGGTGGTGGACTATGAGTACTATAGAGATAGATACAGCGAAATTGAGTTGCCGACTGCAAGGCATGTCGCCAATAGCATGGTGCTGCTGCCTATGCATACGGAGATGGAGTTTAAAGATGTAGATAGAGTGTGCGAGATAATAAGGAGGAGTTCGAAATGAAAGGAATCGTACTAGCAGGGGGGAAGGGGACCAGGCTTTATCCTATGACACATGCGGTGTCAAAGCATCTGCTGCCTGTCTACGACAAGCCCCTTGTATATTATCCGATATCGGTGCTGATGCTGGCTGGAATAAAAGAGATAATGATTATATCTACGCCAGAGGATATTCCGATATACAAGAGGCTCTTAGGAGATGGGTCTAGCATAGGGGTGGAGTTCTTCTATAAAGAGCAGGAGAAGCCAAGAGGTCTTGCTGAGGCGCTGATACTTGGAGAGGACTTCATCGGAGGCGACAGGGTATGCCTTATACTTGGAGACAATGTGTTCTACGGGCAGGATTTGACCAGGATACTTAATGAGGCAAAGGAAATGGAGAAAGGAGCCGTAATATTTGGATACAGGCTTAAAGATGCCAGCCCTTTTGGCGTAGTGGAGTTTGACGGTGAAGGGAAGGTACTGTCCATAGAGGAAAAGCCTGAAAAGCCTAAGTCCAACTACGCAGTGCCAGGACTTTATTTTTACGACAACAAGGTAGTAGAAATAGCCAAGAGCGTGGAGCCTTCAGCGCGTGGAGAGATCGAAATAACCTCTGTAAACAACAAGTACTTGGAAAATAGAGAGCTGAATGTACTTCTGCTCAGCAGAGGCATGGCATGGCTGGACGCTGGAACTCCTGATGGGATGTTGCAAGCGGCTGAGTATGTACAGGCTGTGCAGTCTAGACAGGGGCAGTATATCTCATGCCTTGAGGAGATCGCATGGAGAAGAGGTTTTATTGACAGAGAGCAGCTTCGAAAAGTGGGAGAAGAGTTGAAGATGACACATTACGGGGAGTATATACTTTCACTTCTAGAGGAGTAGGGGGAACAATCATGGAGAATATTTTGGTTACAGGCGGTGCAGGCTTTATAGGCAGTAACTTTGTAAGACATATGGTAAAGTCACACCCAGAGTGCAGAGTGATAAACTACGATGCCCTTACTTATGCAGGGAATCTAGAGAATCTAAAGGACATGTTCGAGATGGAAAACTACATTTTCTTGAAAGGTGATATAAGGGATAGAGAAAGTTTAGAAAAGGTTTTCGAGGAATATGGGATAGATACGGTGGTGAACTTTGCGGCAGAGACTCACGTGGATAGGAGTATAGACGAGCCAGAGGTGTTTTTGACTACAAATATAATAGGGACGCAGATTCTCTTGGATATAGCTAAAAAAAGCTGGAAGGTGGACGCAGACAAGTACAGTAGAGAGTACAGGCCAGGATGCAGGTACATCCAAATTTCGACTGATGAGGTATATGGAGCGCTAGGATCAGACGGATGCTTTACTGAGGAAACACCGTTGGCTCCGAACAGTCCCTATTCAGCATCTAAAGCTTCAGCGGATATGATGGTCAGGGCTTACCATAAGACGTACGGCCTTCCTGTGAATATAACTAGATGCTCTAACAACTATGGACCTTACCAGTTCCCAGAAAAGCTGATACCTCTAATGATAAACAATGCATTGGAGGGAAAGGAGCTTCCAGTCTATGGAGATGGGAAGCAAGTAAGGGATTGGCTCTATGTCGAGGATCACTGCACAGCGATAGAGCAGGTTTTGGTAGCGGGAGAGATAGGAGAGGTCTACAACATAGGAGGAAATAGCGAAAAGGAAAATATTGAGATAGTCAGAAAGATACTACTTGCTTTAAACAAGAGCGAGGAGCTGATAAAACATGTGAAAGACAGGCCGGGACATGATAGAAGGTACGCCATAAACAGCACTAAGCTTAGAAAGCTGGGGTGGAAGCCGAGCTACAGTTTTGAAGAGGGAATGGAAGCCACTATAAGCTGGTATCTAGAAAACAGAGACTGGATGAAGAGAATTGTAGATGGGGACTATATGAACTACTACTCCGGACTTTACGGCAAAATTCTTTAGAATCAAAACGGGCTGAAAAATGGCCGAAGGAGGATAAGCATGAGCGAGCAAATAATAGTCAGCATAGTCTGTATAGCCTACAACCACGGAAAATACATAGCCGATGCTATAGAGGGCTTCTTGATGCAGAAGACGGATTTTTCGCTGGAGATAATCATACATGATGACGCATCTACAGACGATACAGCCGAAATAATAATGGATTACCATGAAAAGCATCCGGACATAATAAGGCCCATTATACAGAAGGAAAACCAGCATTCGCAAGGAGCTGAGATACTTTCCGGCATAGTATTTCCAGAGCTGAGGGGCAAGTATATAGCTTTTTGTGAAGGAGACGACTACTGGATCGATCCGGACAAGCTCCAAAAGCAAGTTGAATATATGGAAGCACATCCAGAATGCAGCGTATGTTTTCACGGAGCATATTCGGTGGACTCAGAGAGCAGGACTATAGTCTCGGAAATCAGGTCTTCGGATGGAGACAGCATAATAAGCCCAGAAGAGGTGATTTTTGCAGGAGGAGCAGCTTTTGCAACGAACTCCTTGCTTTTTCCTAGGGTACTCCTTGAAAATGTGACCTATTTCAACATGGGAACTGAAGTGAGAGACTATCCATTGGTGATATACCTTGCTTTAAAGGGGACTGTTTACTATATAGACGAGATTATGTCGGTCTATAGAGTAGGGGTTAAGGGATCATGGACAAACAGAAAGTTCTCTGAAATAGACAAGAAGATAGAGCACTACAGAGAGATTGCAGATATGCTAGACGAAGTCAACCGGTATTCAAACTACAAGTATGACAGTACGATACAAGACAGAAAAAAGAACAATGAATGGTATCTGCTCTTGGAGCAAGGAAAGCTGAAAGAGGCTAAGTCCGGAGAATACAGAGATATATACATGAATTTGAGCTTTAAAAACAGAGTTTGGATTCATCTGGAAAGGTACACTCCATGGCTCATAGATGCATGGACAGACTACAAGAGAAAGAGAAGATGGAAACTTGAGAATTCAAAAATTTAGAAGGCTTTGGAAGGCGAGGTGGAGACTATGGATCTAAAGGAGGAATACCCTAAAGTGCTTATTCTTTCAGATGCCACATGGTCGAACTCTAACAATATAGGAAATACATACACCAATTTGTTTGGAGGATGGGATCCGGAAAGAATAGCGATGGTATATGCAAGGGGAGATTTACCTGAAAACAAGATATGCAACAAGTATTTTCAGATAGCGGAGAGCAGAATTATAAGGAGGTTTTTCGACAAGAGCGTAAAGACAGGAATAGAGATTGCTCAGGATACAGCAAAGCTAGAGGATTATGATATAGAAGTGGATGTGGAAGCCAGCAGAAAGCTCTATTCTTTTTTCAAGAAGTTCAGATGGAATATATTTCTGCTTGCTAGGAATATGCTTTGGAAAATTGGCAAGTGGAAAACGTCAGAGCTAGACGAGTTCATAGATTCATACGATCCAGATGTGATATTTGCACTTGCCTGTGAAGGCTCTTATATAAATGATTTGCAACAATACATCATAAAAAAGTCAAATCGGAAAGCGGCCATATATTTTGTAGATGATATATACTCTATGAGACAGTTTTCACTATCGCCTATATTTTGGCTAAACAGGATTATTTCAAGAAGCGGGCTTAGAAAGACGACTTCCATGTGCGACAAGGTCTACACCATAATTTCTGATCAGAAAGAAGAATATGACAGGTGCTTCGGAAAGTCGAGCGAAGTCATAAACAAGGGAGGGAACTTCAGCGGAGACATGCCTAAGCCTACCGCGAGGAAGAACCCCATGAAATTGATTTACAGCGGAAATATATCGGCTGTAGGAAGATGGGAGACTCTGGCGCAAGTCGGAAGAGCCCTAGATTCCATAAATTCAGAAGGCGACAGAGCTCATCTCTATATAAGCACTACAGATGTACTGAATGCAAAGATGAAGAAGGCATTTGAAAGCTGCAAGAGCATAAAGTTCAAGGGTAAGCTCCCGATAGAAGAAGTTGAGGAGTTTCAGAACAGTGCTGACATACTCGTGCATGTAGAGGCTTTCAATATAAGGGATAGGCTAAAGACAAGGCTTTCTTTCTCTACAAAGCTGGTGGACTACTTCGAGAGAGGAAGGTGTATACTGGCAATAGGATGGGATGAATCAGCATCTATCATATACCTCAGAGAGAACGACGCTGCATTTGTGGTGGACGATCTTGGTGCACTAGAGAACGAACTTAGAAAGCTTATTTTCAGTCCAGAACTTGTAGAAGAATATGGCGAGAAGGGCTGGGAGCTTGGGAAAAGCAACCATGGAATTGAGGATATAAGGCAGAGGCTTAGGGAGGGACTTTTAAGCTTAAGCGAGGGTTAGAAAGGGGATATATATGGAACCGTTGAGAGTACTGCAAGTCGGTATGTCGCCTTGCTATGGTGGAACGGAGTCGTTTCTTATGGGGATATACAGAAAAATAGACAGAAAAAAAGTCCAGTTTGACTTTCTAAACGTATATGATGAGGAAATAGCATGCCAGTCGGAGATAGAGAGCATGGGAGGAAAGATTCTTTACGTCAAGTTTAGAAGAAGAGAAGGGATTCACAACTACTACAAAGGGATAAAAGATTTCTTTGAAAAGCATAAAGACTATATGGTAATCCATTGTCACTATCAGGGTCTTCAAAATATAGATATGATTTCATACGCTGCAAAAGCTGGGATTCCTGTAAGGATAGCTCATGCTCATAGCAGCGGGTATGAGGAGGAGCCTGGATTTCCTTTGAGAGCTTTAATATATTACAACAGATGGAAGATAAACAGAGTTGCAACTGAGTTTTTTGCTTGTTCGGAACTTGCAGGAAGCTGGATGTTCGGAAAGACTGTGGACGAAGGGATTGAGGTGATTAATAATTCTATAGATGCAGAGAAATTCAGATATGATGATGCAGAAAGAATAAATGTAAGAAAGCAGTTAAACTTAGAAGGCAGGTTTGTAGTTGGGACTGTTGGAAGGTTTGCGAATCAAAAGAATACGGTTTTTTTAGTTGAGGTATTTTCAGAGATACTTAAAGCAAGAGAGGATGCTTTCTTGCTGCTTGTGGGAGATGGAATGCTAAGAGATGAGGTAGAGAGAAAGATAGAGCAGCTTGGGCTAGGGTCTAGCACAAAGCTGCTTGGTGCTAGAGAAGATACGAATAGAATACTTCAGGGTATGGATGTATTTGTACTGCCTTCTAAGGCAGAGGGATTTGGAACGGTTCTCGTAGAAGCCCAAACGTCTGGATTAAAGTGCTTTGCCTCAGAAAATGTAATACCTGAGTCAGCTAAAGTGACAGATCTTTTAAGTTTCATACCCTTAGAGTCTGGAGCGAAAGTCTGGGCAAAGACAATATCCGAGGAATCTGACTACAAGAGGTCAGATAGATACGAGACTATAGTGGAATCAGGCTATGATATAAACGACAATGTGAAGATGATAGAAAATACTTATTTAAAGTTAGTAGGACGAAAATAAGGGGAGGTTCACTTGATAAAGGTAAGCATAATAGTTCCTTTCTATAACGCGGAATGCGGGATTAGAAAAACCATAGAGAGCATCCAGCGCCAGAGCTTAAAGGAGATAGAGGTGATATTCGTAGACGATGGCTCCACAGATGAAAGCGCCAGCTTGGTGGATAGCTACACAGCGGATGAGAGAATAAAGCTTGTCAGAAAAGAAAATGAAGGCGTGTCTTCCGCTAGGAACAGAGGTATAGCTGAAGCCAGAGGAGAGTATATAGGTTTTGTGGACTCCGACGATTGGATAGAGAAGGACATGTACAAAGAGATGTACAGCTTGGCCGTAGAAAGCGGAGCAGACATCTGTATATGTGGATTCGTAAGAGAAAGAGACGGCTATACGGAGAACGAAGATCTAAATTTAAGCGGAATAAACGGAGCAGACTCTGAAGCTATAAAGAAGCAGCTTGTGTTTAGTATGGTCTCAGGCGAAGATCCTTTGAAGTGGGACGGCATATTTATGGGAAGTGTGTGGAGGATGATATACAGAAGAAATACTATTCTAGAGCAAAGTATACTGTTTGACGAAGAGCTTGCCATAATGGAAGATACGGTGTTTTGTCTGGAATCATTACTGGCTAGCGGGAATATAGTTGCAAGCGATAAAAGCTACTATCACTATGTATATAGCTCGGATTCAGCTGTAAACAGGTATAGAGAGGATTTTTATGATCAGATAAAAGCTGTAAGCAAGAGAACTAGAGATCTGCTTGAAAAAAGCAGCTACTACGGCGAAGAACTGGAGAAAAGGATGAGCTGGAGATATATAAAGCTGTGCATATGGGCAATCGTAAACGAAGTTGGCGCTGGGACTGAGAAGTCATTTGGCGAAAAAACAAGATGCATTTCAGAGATATGTGAAGACGCACACTTTAAGAACTCGATTGCAAAGGTGAAAAAGTCTAACTATAATTTCAGGAACAGGATAAAGCTTTTTCTGCTAGAAAGAAATATGGGGACCATTCTGTATTTTTATTTCAAGCTGGCTGAAAAAAGCAAGAAGGGGGAATTGCAATGAAAAAGGCGCTTATAACTGGAATCACAGGTCAGGACGGGTCTTTTCTGGCGGAATTTCTGCTGGAGAAGGGATACGAGGTGCATGGAATAATAAGGAGGAGCTCTTCTTTCAACACAGAGAGGATAGAGCATCTGTATATAGATGAACTGCTGAGGGATATGAAGATAAAGAGGAAGGTGCTTCTGCACTACGGAGACATGACCGACTCGACCAACCTTATAAGGCTTATAAGGGAGATACAGCCTGACGAGATATACAATCTGGCGGCGATGTCCCATGTAAAGGTGTCGTTTGAGGTGCCAGAGTACACTGCTGATACCGACGGAGTCGGGACGCTCAGGCTGATGGAGGCCGTCAGGTTCCTCGGGTATGAAGACAGAACGAGAATATACCAGGCGTCCACTTCGGAGCTTTTCGGGAAGGTGCAGGAGATACCGCAGAACGAGAATACGCCGTTCTATCCTAGAAGCCCCTACGGGGTGGCCAAGCTCTACGGCTACTGGATAACCAAGAACTACAGAGAGGCCTACAATATGTTTGCCGTAAACGGGATACTCTTCAACCACGAGTCTGAAAGGCGGGGCGAGACTTTTGTAACAAGGAAGATAACGCTTGCGGCCGCTAGGATAAAAAAAGGGACTCAGGAGAAGCTGTACTTGGGGAATATAGATTCCAAGCGTGACTGGGGATATGCCAAGGACTATGTGGAGTGCATGTGGCTTATGCTTCAGCATCACACGCCCGAGGACTTTGTAATTGCCACAGGAGAGACGCACACTGTAAGGGAATTTACGACGCTTGCCTTTAAAGAGGCTGGAATAGAGCTGGAATGGGTCGGGACCGGAGTGGATGAGAAGGGTATAGACACAGCCACAGGCAGGGTTGTAGTGGAGATAGATCCGAAGTACTTCAGGCCGACCGAGGTGGATATACTGCTAGGGGATCCTACAAAGGCGAAAGAGGTGCTTGGCTGGAACCCTACTCAGACCAAATTCGAGGAGCTTGTCAAGATAATGGTGAAGAGCGACTTGGAGCATGTAGAGAGGGAAGAGAGAATAAGGCAGGAGTTTGACGACTAATAATTCATTACACAAGGGGGAGAGCGAAATGGAGAAAAATTCAAAGATATATGTGGCAGGCCATAGGGGGCTTGTGGGATCGTCTATAATGAGGTGCTTGGAAGGACAGGGCTACAGCAATATAATCACGAGGACTTCCAAGGAGCTAAATCTGATGAGGCAGGCAGAGGTCGAGAAATTCTTTGAAGAGGAAAAGCCTGAGTACGTCTTTGTGGCGGCCGCGAAGGTCGGGGGGATAGTGGCCAACAACACTTATCCGGCGGAGTTTCTCTACAACAATTTGATGATTGAGCTGAATATAATCCACAATGCATATGTGCATGGAGTCAAGAAGCTGCTTTTCTTGGGGTCTTCCTGCATATACCCGAAGCTTGCACCGCAGCCTATAAAAGAGGAATACCTTTTTACAGGTCTTTTAGAGCCTACCAACGAGGCCTATGCAGTGGCCAAGATAGGCGGAATAGAGATGTGCAAGTTCTACAGAAGGCAGTACGGCTGCGACTTTATCTCGGCCATGCCGACTAATCTATACGGCATAAACGACAACTTCAACCTAGAGACATCACATGTAATACCTGCACTCGTAAGGAGGTTTCACGAAGCCAAGCTAAACGGAGACGCTGAAGTGGTGATATGGGGAAGTGGCGAGCCTAGGAGAGAGTTCCTATATGTGGACGACTTGGCTGATGCGCTTGTACACTTAATGAACAACTACAGCGGAGAAAGCCATGTGAACATAGGCGTGGGAGAAGACCTGAAGATATCAGAGCTTGCAGAGATTGTAAAAGAAGTTGTAGGCTACGGCGGGGAGATAGTCAAGGACAGTTCCAAGCCCGACGGAACTCCAAGAAAGCTTCTGGATGTGAGCCTTCTTGAAAGCACTGGATGGAAGCACAAGACAGGACTTGCAGACGGAATAAGTAAAGTATACGCATGGTATCTAGAGCAGCCTGAAGACAAGATAAAGCGCTAGGAGGGGATTGGTATGAAAGTAATTATTCTGGCAGGAGGCAGTGGTACAAGGCTATGGCCGCTCAGTAGAGAGAGGTATCCAAAGCAGTTTATAAAGCTTCAGGGGAAAAGCGAATCTCTTTTCCAGGAGACTTTCAGGCGAAGCCTTCTTCTTGCCGAGATAGACGATATATATGTGGCTACAAACGAGAAATACAAGTTTCTAGTTATGGGCGCCGTGGAAGAGCTTGGCTACAGCTACAGCGAGGAACGCATACTTGTGGAGCCTGAAGCCAAGAACACGCTGCCTGCAATATACGCCGGCGTAAGAGAGACTCTCAAAAGCGGAGAGGACACTGTTGTGGTATTTCCTTCTGACCATATGATAGAGGACAGGCAGGGGTTTGCAGAGCTTATCACGGAGTCTGAACCACTTTCTAGAGACTTTCTTGTGACATTCGGCATAAAGCCGGACACTCCGAACACAGGCTACGGATATATCTCGCCTGGAGAAGCTGTGGGAAACGGATACAAGGTGCAGTCCTTCAAAGAGAAGCCTAGCTATGAAAAGGCTTTGGAGTATATAGGCTGCGGCTACTACTGGAATGCCGGAATTTTCATGTTCAACTCGGGACTCTTTGTGGAAGAGGTAAAGCATCACGCTCCCGAGATATACTCCGCCTTTGAGGGGACAGAGAGCATAGATGAGGCCTTCTCCAACATAGCGGAGGGGATTTCAATAGACTACGGCATTATGGAAAAGAGCGACAGCGTTGCAGTTGTCCCAGCAGATATAAGCTGGAACGACCTCGGAAGTTTCGACTCCTTCTACGACGTGTTCGAGAGGGATGAGAATGAGAATATAACTGGAAAAGAGAATATACTCCTAGACTCGAACGACAATATCATCTTCTCTGAAGAGGGAAAACTGGTGGCTACGATAGGGCTTGACGACATGATAGTCATAGACAACAGAGACGCGCTGCTTGTGTGTAAGAAAGATCAGTCGCAGAAAGTCAAGGAAGTCGTGCAGACGCTTAAGGACAGACACGATGTCAGGACAGAGTACCATGTCCAGGATTACAGGCCGTGGGGCTACTACAAGATACTGGAGGAAGAGAAGAACTCCTTCAAGATAAAGCATATAACCGTATACTCCGGAAAGAAACTGAGCTATCAGTTCCACTACCACAGAAGCGAGCACTGGGTGGTTGTAAGGGGGATGGCCAAGGTGACAGTCGATGGAGAGGAAAAGCTTGTTTCAGCTGGAGAGAGCATCTACATGAAAGCTGGGCAGAAGCACAGGCTTGAAAACCCGGGTAAAATACCACTCGAGATAATTGAGATACAGATGGGCGATTACCTAGAAGAAGATGACATAATAAGGCTGGAGGACGAGTACAAGAGAAGATACTAGATTGAATGAGAGGTGGAGAAGAGCATGAAATCTGTTCAGATCAATCAGGTCTGCGGAAGCGGCAGTACAGGCAGGATAGCGCTGGATATAAGCAAGACACTAGATGAAGAGAATATTGAAAACTGGATACTCTACGGATATGGGGATTCGGACTACGAAAGAGCCATAAAGTTCGGAGGAGCGTTCAACATAAGGAGCCATCAGCTTAAGACAAGGCTGCTTGGGAAGCATGGATTCTACTCTAAGTCTGCCACAAAAGAGCTTGTAAAGAAGCTTGAGGCCATAGACCCGGATATAATCCACCTTCACAATCTGCATGGGCACTACTTGAATGTAGAGCTGCTTTTCAATTACCTGTCTGAATTCAAGAAGCCTGTGATCTGGACTCTTCACGACTGCTGGAGCTTCACAGGTCACTGTGCATATTTCGACTACGTCGGGTGTGAAAAATGGAGGACTGGATGCTACAAGTGCCCTAATCTTAGAGAGTACCCCAGAAGCCTGCTGTTTGACAGGTCTAAGGAGTCCTACAGGGACAAAAAAAAGATATTCAACAGTATTGAGAATCTGAGTATAGTTGCTCCGTCGGAGTGGCTTGCTGGGCTTGCAAGAAAGTCTTTTCTTGGAAAATATCCTGTGAAAGTTATATACAACGGGATAGACTTAGATGTGTTTAAGCCCACAGAGTCGAATTTCAGGCAGGAAAATGGGCTTCAGGGAAAGTTTGTGATGCTTGGAGTTGCAAATGTATGGGAAAGAAGAAAAGGGTATAGCTATTTTCTAGAGCTTTCTAAGAGGCTGAAAGAGGACGAGAGGATAGTGCTCTTAGGGCTTGACGAGAGCCAGAAGCGAGAGCTTCCAAACAATATATTGGCTGTTGAGAAGACAAGCTCGCAAAAGGAGCTTGCAAAAATATACTCCGCGGCGGATCTGTTTGTAAACCCTACACTTGAAGAGGTATTTGGGCTTGTGAACGCCGAGTCACTGGCTTGCGGAACTCCGGTAGTGACTTTCAATACTGGAGGAAGTCCAGAGGCTATAGACGAATACACGGGGATAGTGGTTGAAAAGGGGAATTTAGAAGAACTTGTAACTTCCATAGAAAAGATTAAGGCTAATGGCAAGAGCTTTTACTCGGAACGCTGCATAAACAGAGTGCGAGAGTTGTTTGAGAAAACAGAGAAGTACAAAGAGTATGTAAGCCTTTACCGTGAAATAAACGGTCGGGCAGAAAAGAAGGTGAAATAATTGATAATATATATATACAATATGGTGCTAATACTTATAGGGGGGGCGGTCCTGCTGGACATGGTCTCGGACAGGGCTTCGAAAAAGCTTTACTGTTCAGTAGTCGCGGTCAACATGGCGCTTATATCTGGACTCAGGGCATACAGCGTTGGACCGGATACAGCCAACTATGTTTGGTATTTTATGAGGGATGCCACAAGGAGCTTTTCTGAAATAATACTGGGTAATACCGACTTGGAGAAGGGGTATATACTTTTTGAGTACATCGTCTCAAGGTTCACGTCGAATCCTACGGTTTTCTTTTTGTTGGTGGCGTTCTTTTTCATGGCAGTGACTTCACTACTTGTCTACAGGTACTCAGCCGAGCCTTGTCTTAGCTTTCTTGTGTTTGCTTCATTGGGTTTTTTTACTTTTTCGATGCTGGCTTCAAGACAGACTATGGCTTTGGGGATAACACTCTTAAGCTTTAAGTTTATAAAGGAAAAGAGGCTTATTCCGTTTCTAATATCTATTGCAGTAGCTATGAATTTCCACTTTTCATCGGTGGCATTTCTGCCGGCATATTTTCTGGCCAGAAAGAAGCTCACCAAGACGTACATCATAGGTGCAGCAATAGGAATACCAGGAGCTTACTTGCTTAAAGAGCAGGTTTTCATAATTTTAAGCAAGTTTACAAAGTACAATTACAGCCCTATTGAGAATGAAGGGCCTTATGTGCTAATAACGCTTATGATACTTGTGTTTATAGGAGGGTTTATTCAGCGTGAGAGCGTTATAAAGAGAAATGCCGACAACTTGATACTCTACAACATGTCTTTTTCTTCTATAATAATTGCTATGCTGACTTTTGTGCATCCAAGCGCCATAAGGGTGGCTTACTACTATCATATATACTTGATCTTGTTTATACCTGAAATAATACTTTCTATTTCAGACAAAAAAATAAGACGTATAGCCTATGTGCTTAGCATCGTGGCGCTTGTGACATTGGGAATAAGGCTATTGCTCAAAAATTCATACTATGTGCCTTATCTTTTCTTTTGGCAGTAACTTTTTGAAAAATAAAGCAGTTCTATTTTTGATAGCGAGGGCTTAAAATAGGGTATCATAGACTAATGATATATCAAGAAAGCGAGGCGAGTGAATTGAGACAGACCATGGAAATTTCAGAGCTCCTAGAGGTTCTAGGAAAGAGAAAATGGATAGTGGCATTTATTACTGTATTTACGGCGTTGGCGGGATTTGCATACAGCTATTTTTTAGTAAACCCGATGTATAGAGCAGACACTACGCTTATGGTGAGCAGCTCAAAGGGGACAGTCTCGGCGGATGATCCGGCATCATATATAGATATTGGACGCATAAGCGTGAATCAGATGATAGCTGTGACTTACGGGGAAATAGTCAAGTCTAGAGTCGTACTAGAGCCTGTGATAGAGGAGCTAGATTTAGACATGAGCTACGAGGAGCTTCTAGACAGGACTGTTTCAGAGCCAGTTGAAGCTACAGAGATAATCAGGATATCTGTTGAAGCCGAGAGCAGAAACGATGCAGTCACAATAGCCAACAAGATAACAGAGGTATTTGTAGAGGAAGTAGTCAGAATACTTAAAGTGAACAATGTGGAGATAATAGACAGAGCTGCGGCTACAGAAGAACCTGTAAACATGAGCCCTGTAGCTTTGACGGCAATAGCTGCTGCAGCTGGGGTAGTGATTGGAATACTTGTAGCTTTAATAGTGGACTACAGGGACAATACGCTAAAGTCGGCTGAAGATATAGAGAGGCAAATAGGAATTCCGGTGATAGGATCTATACCAGACTTTGGAAAAATGAAAGAAGACTAAGGAGGGGCTAGAATTGAAACAGCTCATAGTGCACGAGAAGCCAAAATCCCCGATTTCGGAGGCGTATAGAAGCATAAGAACTAACATACAGTTTGCTAATATAGACAAAGAGATGAAGACCATAATGTTTACCAGCACAAATAAGTCTGAGGGAAAGACCACTACGATATCGAATATAGCTCTTACTATGGCGGATGCAGGACATAGAGTGCTAGTGGTGGACTGCGACTTTCGAAACCCAAGCATACACAAGGCTTTTGGAATTACAAACAAGTACGGTGTAACAGATGTGCTGCTTAAGGGAAAGGACCACAAGGAGTATTTGAATCACATAATGACCCACGACAATCTAGACGTGCTCACAGCCGGAAAAGTGCCTAGAAATCCTTCAGAGCTCCTATACTCCAACTCAATGAGAAAGCTCATGGAGGAGTTCAAGAAGGACTACGACTATGTTATGGTGGATTCGCCACCAATACTGCCTGTTACAGATGCAACTGTCATGGCCACTTATATGGATGGAGTAGTGCTGGTGTGTGCATCAGGTGCTGCAGAAGTGGAGTCAACCAGAAAAGCTGTGGACTCACTTAAAAAAGTGGGTGCCAATATCATAGGCGCAGTACTTAACAGGACGCCGGTGAAATACAAGGAGTATCACAATTATTATTACTATGACGATAAAAAAACGGACTAAAATATTGAAATCACCAAAAGACCTGTAAAGTGAAAGTCTGAGTGAGGCGATAAAAATGGGGAGAATAGTTAAAAATAAGAGGACAAAAGCAGTTCTGCTTTTTATGCTGGATTTGCTTTTTGTAAATATTTCAGCGATACTTGCGCTGAAGGTTGGATTCAACTTTGAGTCTACATCTGAGTTTCTGAAGTACAGAGAGATACTCTTGGAGTACAGGCCAATTTACTCTGTCTTTGTACTAGGAGTATTTTATCTGTTTGGACTCTATGACAGTTTGTGGAAGTATGCAAGCATAAAGGAGTTTATATCTGTAATAACTGCATCTTTGTTTGGAGTTTTTCTTGTGTATTTAGCATTCAGGATGAGCTATATAGATATGGTGAGCAATTTCTACGTCATAAACGGACTTATGCTCATGGCGACCGCAGGTGGAATAAGGTTTGGGTATAGGATGCTTAGGGTTATAAAAGTATATATACCAAATAAATCATCAGGGTTTTTAAGCGGAAGTCGGTCGAGGGTGCTTATAATAGGAGCTGGAGATTCTGGCGTCATGACGGCGAAAGAGATACAGAGCCATATTCAAGACAGAAAAAAAGTTGTTGGATATCTAGACGACGATGAAGGCAAGATAGGAGAGCTTCTTCAAGGCGTGCCTGTGCTTTCGAAAATAAATGAAGTTGGACAAGTAGTGGATGAACTTGATATAGACGAAATCATAATTTCAATACCATCTCTGGGAAATAAGAGGCGTAGAGAAATTTTCGATAAATGCAAGAAATTAGATGTAAAGCTCAAGACAGTGCCAAGTCTATATGACCTCATAGATGGCAAGATAGAGATTGAAAGTATAAGAAATGTAGAGATAGAGGATCTTCTTGGAAGGGATCCGGTCGAGATTGACAACCCTGAGATAGAGAGATATGTATCTGGGAAGGTGATTCTAGTCACTGGAGGAGGCGGATCTATCGGATCTGAGCTTTGCAGGCAGATATCAAAGTTCAGGCCGTCGACACTTATAATCTTCGACATATATGAAAACAATGCGTACGATATTCAGAATGAGCTTAAAAGAAGTTATAGAGATGAACTAGACTTGAAAGTGCTTATAGGATCGATAAGAGATAGAGTTAGGCTTGAAGAAGTGTTTGCAAAATACAGGCCTAATTTGGTATTTCATGCAGCCGCTCATAAACACGTGCCTCTGATGCAGGAGAGTCCTTTTGAGGCTATAAAAAACAACTCTTTAGGAACATTGAACACAGCTGAAATTGCAGGTAGATATGGAGTAGAGCGCTTTGTGATGATATCTACAGATAAGGCTGTAAATCCGACCAACATAATGGGGGCGAGCAAAAGACTTGCTGAGATTTGTATACAGAACTTAAATCAAAAGTATATAAAAACAGAGTATATGGCTGTAAGGTTCGGGAATGTACTTGGGAGCAACGGGTCTGTAATACCGCTCTTTAAAAAGCAGATAGAACAGGGTGGCCCTGTGACTCTTACACATCCTGATATAATAAGGTATTTCATGACTATACCTGAGGCTGTCCTATTGGTTCTTCAGGCAGGATCTATGTCTGTCGGAGGCGAGATATTTGTCTTGGATATGGGAGAGCCTGTAAAGATATTAAACTTGGCAAAAGACCTTATAAGACTCTCAGGGTTTGAGCCATATGAGGACATAAGTATAGAGTTCGTAGGACTCAGACCCGGTGAAAAGCTCTATGAAGAATTGATGCTAAGTGAAGAGGGAGTAATGGATACGCTTCACAAGAAGATATTTGTAGTACACCCAGTTGAGATGGATTCAAGTGAAGTAGAGAAGGCGATGCAGTCCATAAACGAGGCGCTTGCGAGCAAGGATCTTGAGCTTATGGAGCAGCGAATAAAAGAGCTTATACCTAAGTACAGAGGAATTACAGATACTAAAAGTGACTAAATAGAAATGGAGAGTTATTCAAAGATGATAGATATACATTGCCATATAGTGCCTGGAGTGGACGATGGGCCAGACAGCGCTGAAGAAGCCAAGCAGATGATAGAAATGATGTATAATGACGGGATAAGGGGGGTAGTGGCCACTTCTCACAGAAATCACCCACTGGACTTTGGAGCAACGAGAGTTTACGAGGAGTCGCTAGCAGAGATAAAGAGTATGGCAAGCGAATTGTATCCCGGCTTTAAAATATACAGCGGGGCTGAGTTTTTTGTGAGAGACGGATACCTAGAGATACTGGACAGTCCACCATATGACTTCACAATAGAGGGGACAGACTGTGTACTGCTGGAATTTGAATCGGATGCAACCTACGAAAAAATATCTGACGCTGTGTACGAATTTACTATAAGGGGTTTTAAGCCGGTAATCGCACATATAGACAAGTATAGGGATATATGGAGTAGCGAGGAGAATATAGAGAAGCTGAGAGATGAGGGCGCATATATTCAAATAACGGGAGCTACTCTTGTGGGGAAGTATGGAAATACTATGGAGAGCACAATGAAGAAGCTTTTGAAAAAAGGTCATATAGATTTCATAGGCTCGGACGGTCACTCTCCAGAGAAGAGAAAGCCATTGCTTAAGAGAGCCTATAGAGTTGTCAGCAGGATATGCTCTAGAGCAGAAGCTGACAGACTCTTTGTGGAAAACCCGAGTTCAATGCTATCAGGTAAATCTGTTGAAAAGAAAGAGTCCAGAAGCTTTACGGAGCTATTTCTACACAGTTTGAAACTCTCACCTATAGTCGTAATAACTGTATTCATAATAGGAGCTATACTATACTACTTTTTAGGGTCTTAAAAATAGAGGGGCTGATTTTATGAAAAAAAAGATAATTGCTGTGATCGCAGTGTTTTCGATTTTGATTGGAGTAGTTGCAGGGGCATATGTATTCCTAGGGGGCGGCACAGATTCACCAGGGCCAGTTTCGGAGAAGCCAGAGGACAGTCCGAAGATGGACGACAAGCAAGAAGGTGAAGATACTCCAGAAGTAGAAGCAGATGATGTTGAAGAAGCAAAAGGAGATATAACGTTCTTGCTGATGGGAGTAGACGACGGAGAGAGAACAGATACACTCATGGTGTGCAAGTACTTTGAGAAAACAGGGAAGGTAGCGGTGCTTTCTGTGCCTAGAGACACAAGAACACTGATTCCAGGATATGGGCTGGACAAAATAAACCATGCCCATGCTTACGGTGGAGCGGATCTTTCGTTGGCCTCAATAAATAATTTGCTTGATATGGACATAGAATACCATGTGAGAGTGGATTATAAGATAGTGGAAGAAGTGGTCGATGTGCTAGGGGGCATAGAAGTAGATGTTCCAAGCGGTATAGAAGGTCTTGAGCCTGGAGTTCAGACACTAGACGGAGGACAAGCAGAGCTGTTCTTAAGACATAGAAAAGGATACTACAATCAAGACCTAGGCAGAATAAAAGCCCAGCAGGAATTCATAAAGAGCCTTGTATCTAAGATGGCTGAAACTAGAAATATAGTCAAGATATCTTCTATGATAAAATCTAGTTTAAACCATGTTGAGACTAATGTGCCGTTAAGCACAGCACTGGGCTATGCTTTGAAGCTAAGAGGACTGGACATATCGGAACTCCAGATGGAGACCCTACCAGGTACACCAGGCATGATAAACGGGATATCTTATATAATCGTAGACCAGGAAGAGATTCCGGGAGTTGTAGAACGACTATTCTTGAATAGCGACATTTAAAAAAGAGAAGGCATGCCTTCTCTTTTGTGACTACAGAACTAAAAAACGTAGTTAACAATAAAAAGCTTTACTTTGTAATTTTTGTGATGTAGAATGTCTTTAGTAATAAGAATTCCAGCAAAAAAGTTAACAGAAAATTATAAAAAAATATAAACTTAACTTTTGTAGTGACGATATATATAGTGTAAACAATACAATATAATATATTACTTTAACTCTGGTTAAAGGGCAAACTAGCTGAAAGGCTAGGACGCAAAGTCAAACAGACCTAAAGAACGAAAGTTCTATGGTGGCTGGATTACCAAGGAGGAAATAAAAATGAAAAAGAGAATTTTGAGTTTGACATTGGTGAGCGTTATGGCATTGGGAATGATCAGTTCTATACCTGTAGAGGCAAGAGGCTTTAGAAGTTTCAAAACAATCAAGAGAAAGCCAACGCCTGTAGTGGTGCAGCCTGTCGAGCCAGTGGTTGAGGAGACGAAGCCAGTGCAGACTGAAGTTACTAATACAGAGAATGCAACGACAGGAGAAACACAGTTGGGATCAGCGATAGATACATCAGCAGTAAATGTAATTGATTTTGGAGCTGTGGCAGATGCAAACTACTACAACCCGAGCAATGGAAACTACTACGCTGATGCGGCTTTCACAAAGCCTGCAACAGACGCAACTCAAGCTATAAACAGTGCTGTAAAGCATGCGAGTCAAAATGGAATACAAAAAGTCGTAATCCCTTCAGGAAATTACCTGATAAAAGCAGAAGGCGTTTCCGCTACTGGAATAGAAGGGGACTACGCTAAAACAGGTGGAATACTTTTGCAGAGCAATATGACACTTGAGATGTCTAGCAATGCTGTTCTGGTTACAAATACTGTTAACAAGCCTGGATACTCACTGATAACTGTAAACAACAAGTCGAATGTAAAAATCGTAGGTGGAAAGCTTGTAGGAGATAAAGATACACATCCAGCTAACACTCACAATGCATGCTATGGAATAAGCATAATTAATGGATCTAAAAACATATATGTAGATGGGACAGAAATCACCAAGATGGAAGATGATGGTATTATGATTACAGACTATGCCATAGATCAAAGTGGAGGAACTAGATCAAGTGATATAGAGATTAGAAATGTAAAAAGTCATAATAATGGAAGACAGGGGCTAACTATAGCAACTGGATCTAATATAAAAATACTGAACAGCGAATTTTCAAATCAGACAAAACACGAACCGAAGAGCGGTATCGATATAGAGATAGAGAGCTACGATCATGTTGGAGTTAAAAACGTTGAAATATCGGGAAACAAATTTGAAGGCAATGCATTTTCAGGAGTGCTTTTCAGCAATATGTTCAATGATAGGCCGAACAGCATGTCTGAAAACATAAAGATAAATGGAAACACAATAAATGGGTCAAGACATGGAATACTTGCAGAAGGCAAGTCAAATGGACTTGATATGTCCAACAACAACATAACTGTAAACAACTATAACGTTGGACAGTCATCTGTAGCCGTAGGAACACTTTCGGCAGAGTCTAGCGGAGTTGTAATAAGTGGAAACAACATAATCTCAGACGACAGCAAGGCACATACAAGCATGGGTGTTTACAGCACAACTCCTGGGGTGTCTATAAATGGAAACAATCTAGTTGGTCAAAATGTAGGGATGATGCTAAGTGGTGGCGGAGAGCAAATCGTTGGGAACAAGATTTCAAAAGTGCTCGCAACAGGAATCCACATTTCAGGTTCGAACCAAAATATATCTGAAAATGAGATAAGTGTTTCAGGAGCAGCACATCTTTCTAGCGACTCTTATCACAATGTGATATACGCAGCTTATGCAGAAAACCTTGCTATAAAGAACAACAACTTCCACGATATGAAAAGCTATGGAATAAACCTTGCAGAGGGAGTTAGAAATACTGAGGTATCAGGAAACACTATGAAGAACATAGGTACAGAAGCATTCCCTAATAAGAACAGCTTCTTGCACATTGCAAGTGAAAACACTGGAATAAACGTGACAGGCAATACTTTTGACAGAGGAGCATACCCAACGCTTTATCTAGGGATAAGCTATGCAAACTCTGTAAAGGGAGCTAACAGCTTCACTAATAACGAGATAATAGGGTTTAGCAGCTATGGATATGGAATGAATGACGGCGGCTTTGTTTTCCAAGGAAACAAAGGAATATAGTTTAAATAAAAAAAGATACGACACGATTTAATTGGTGTCGTATCTTTTTTTATTTTGCCATAATCGAGCTGAATTGCTAGTCTGTTTAATCTAAGGGTCAGAGGGTATCAATATGACTAAGTTAAAATACTTATCTAAGTTCGAGAGGAAGCTCAAAAAATGAAAACAGAGATAACAAAATCAAAGGTTCTTTACTCAATGGCTTGGAAGTTGATGGAAAGAGGAGGAGCGCAGCTAGTACAGGCAGCAGTTCAAATTTTATTGGCTAGGTTTTTGATGCCTGAAGAATATGGACTTATAGTTTTGGTGAGTACTTTTATAGTTATTGCGAATGTGTTTTTAGAAAGTGGTCTGAATATAGCTCTTATACAGAAAAAGAATGTAGATGAGGCGGACTTCTCCTCTGTTTTTTACCTTAACCTGTCTATTTCAGTACTCCTGTACATAGTGCTGTTTGTGTCTGCTCCCTATATAGCTGATTTTTACAATGATGAAAGAATAGTTTCTGTGGCAAGAGTTCTGTCTCTGACGCTTTTTATCGGTGGATTCAGCTTGTGTCAAGGAGCGTATCTCTCTAGGAATATGATGTTCAGGGAGTTGTTTAAAAGCACATTGCTAGGCACAGTATTAGCAGGGATAGTAGGTGTGCTTGCTGCGTACATGGGGTTAGGTGTATGGGCACTTGTTTTGAACAATCTTATAAAGCAATTAATAGTCGCTATAGTGATTTGGTTCACTGTAAAGTGGAGGCCGAAACTTGTATTTTCAGTAGACAAGATAAAGACGCTATTTTCATATAGCTCCAAAATAATGGCTTCAAACATGATCTATACTTTTTATGAAAACATTATAAATCTAATAATCGTAAGGGCCTATAACTCAGCAACACTTGGGTTCTACAACAGAGGGAATAATCTGCCAAAGCTGATAATGACCAATATAAATGAATCAATACAGGCGGTTATGCTTCCTACGCTATCCCATTATCAAGAGGATATAGCGAAAGTCAAGAACATGCTCAAGAGGACTATACTCACCTCAACCTTTGTCATATTTCCAATGATGGCAGGTTTAGCCGCAGTGGGAGAACCTGTAATCAGGATTTTGCTCACTGAAAAGTGGATGAAAGCTGTGCCGTTTTTACAGATATTCTGCCTTTATTATGCCCTATGGCCCGTTATGACTCCAAACCTTCAGGTCATAATGGCACTTGGAAGGAGCGATATAATTTTAAAGCGAGAGATTGTAAGCACTACGATGGGCATAATGATACTGCTTGTAAGTGTTCCAAGAGGAGTATATGCAATAGCGTTTGGGCTTGTGCTGAGCTCCTTGATAGATATATTGATAGTTACAAGGCTAGTATTTAAGCTGACAGGCTACGGTCATGCTGAACAATTTAAGGACATACTGCCTTCCCTAATGGCTTCGATTGCAATGGGAGCTGTAGTTTACTGTATAAACTTCTTGGACATTGCAGACTGGCAAAAACTTATGTTCCAAGTTGTCACAGGGGTTACTGTATACATAGGTATTGCTAGAATATTTAGGATTGAGAGTCTAGGCTATCTAATTGCAACAATAAAGCAGCTTAGGGGAAACAGGGATTGATACAAAATATATTGAATATACAGGATGTGATCTAAATGTACATGAAGTTCAAGAGAGCAATGGATATAGTTATTTCAGGACTTGGAATAATAGTGATTTCTCCAATAATAATCGCACTGCTTATTCTTATAAAGCTGGACTCACCGGGGCCTATACTTTTTAGACAGAAGCGGGTGGGCATAAACAGAGGCAATTTCGACATACTGAAGTTCAGAACCATGAGCATAGATACTCCGAAAGACACTCCGACCCATATGCTTGAAAATCCTGAACAGTATATAACTAAAGTGGGAAAGGTGCTAAGGAAGACAAGTCTTGACGAGCTGCCACAGATATTCAACATACTTAAAGGAGAGATGAGCATAGTTGGGCCTAGACCCGCCCTATGGAACCAGTATGATCTTTTAGACGAGAGAGACAAGTACGGGGCAAATAACATAAGGCCTGGACTTACAGGCTGGGCGCAGATACACGGAAGAGATGAGATAAGCATAGAGGAAAAAGCCAAACTAGATGGCTACTATGTTGAAAATATGGGGATTGGAATGGACTTGAAATGCTTTTTCGGAACCTTTGTGGCAGTAGTGAAAAGCGAAGGTTTTGCAGAAGGCGGAGGCCAAAACAAGAAAAACTCAAAATAGTCTATTCAGATGCGAGATAGGAGGTGCAGGTATGAAAAAACTTCTGATAACAGGGACAAGCAGCTACATTGGGAATTCTCTAGAAAGCTGGCTTAAAAAAAGCGATGAAAAGTACATGGTGGACAAGATATCCCTAAGGGGAGAAAGCTGGAAAGACGTGGATTTTTCGAACTACGACTCGGTTTTTCATGTTGCAGGAATAGTTCATATAAAGGAAACACCTGAAAACAGGGACTCTTATTACAAGGTCAACAGAGACTTGGCCTTTGAAGTGGCCAAAAAGGCGAAAGCGGAAGGGGTCAAGCAGTTTGTGTTCTTGAGCACTATGAGTGTGTACGGTCTTGAAAGCGGAATCATAGACAGGAATACTCCAATGAGTCCTAACACTAGCTATGGGAAGTCCAAAATTCAGGCTGAAGAGCTACTAGAGGATCTTAGGGAAGAGTGCTTTAAAGTGGCAGTCTTAAGGCCGCCTATGGTCTACGGAAAAGGGTGCAAGGGCAACTATCCTAAGCTGGCGAAGCTTGCCAGAAAAATACCTATATTCCCACAGATAGAGAACAGTCGGAGCATGGTGTACATAGACCATCTCTCTGAATTTACAAGACACCTTATAGACGACGAAAGAGACGGGCTTTTTTTTCCTCAAAACAGCGAGTATGTCTGTACAAGTGAAATGGTTAAGCTTATAGGAAAGCATAATGGAAAGAAAATAATGATGACAAGGCTGCTCAATCCAATTATACGAGTACTTAAGACAGGGACAGTTGAGAAAGTCTTTGGGAGCCTTACTTACGATAAAAAGATGTCAGAGTACGGAAAAGACTATCAGCTGTTTGAGTTTGAAGACACGATAGAGGCGACTGAGAGGGGGAATAGAGATGAAAGTTAGGAAGGCTATTATACCAGCTGCGGGTCTTGGCACAAGGTTTTTGCCTGCCACAAAGGCCCAGCCAAAGGAGATGCTGCCGGTGGTCGACAAGCCTACTCTGCAGTATATAATTGAAGAAGCTGTAGATTCAGGCATAGAGGAGATACTGATAATAACAGGAAGAAACAAGAAGAGTATAGAGGACCATTTCGACAGGTCTATAGAGCTCGAGATAGAGCTTGAAAAAAAGGGTAAGACAAAGATGCTTGAGGAAGTTAGAAGGATATCCGACATGGCCGATATATACTATATAAGACAGAAAGAGCCTAAGGGTCTAGGCCATGCTGTAAGCTGTGCCAGAAGCTTTATAGGAGACGAACCTTTTGCGGTGCTTTTAGGAGACGATATAGTATATTCTGAAAAGCCCTGCCTTAAACAGATGATAGAAGTGTACAATGAGTACAAGACAACTATACTGGGAGTTCAGGAAGTGGAAAAATCAGAGGTCAGTAAGTACGGAATAGTGGAAGGAAAAGCAATCGAAGAAGGTGTCTACAAGGTTAAGGATCTTGTGGAGAAACCTAAAGTTGAAGAAGCACCTTCAAATGTGGCCATATTGGGAAGGTATATTTTAAGCCCGGATATATTTGAGATTCTGGAGAACACACCGCCAGGAGTCGGGGGAGAGATACAGCTTACAGATGCATTGAAGAGTCTTGCCAAGATAGAAGCTGTGTATGCGTATGTATTCGAAGGCAAGCGATATGACGTTGGGGATAAGCAAGGGTTCTTGGAGGCCACTGTTGAGATGGCCTTGAGGAGAGAAGACTTAAGGGAAGGGCTGATGAAATACCTTAAGACTATAGTGGAAGCAGAAATACAAGAGGATAAGGAGATATAAAGATGAAGATTCTATATGTCGCAAATGTATATCGCCATATAACGTCCTTTCACATGCCCTATCTTAAGTGGCTGAAAAGTCAGGGATTTGAGGTCCATGTAGCTGGAAGCGGAGACGAGAGCATTCCTAAGTGGACGGATGTGCCTTATGTGGACAAGAATTTTGACATATCGATAAAGCGGTCACCCTATAGCTTTCAGAATATAAAGGCGTACAAGCAACTTAAAGGGATAGTTGAGTCGGAAAAATACGATATAGTTCACTGTCATACTCCTATGGGGGGAGTGCTGGGAAGACTTGCCTCTAGAGGACTTAGGAAACAGGGAACGAAGGTAATATATACTGCCCATGGCTTTCACTTTTGCAAAGGGGCACCGAAAATAAACTGGTTAATCTACTATCCTGTAGAGAGATTCTTGTCAAGATATACAGATGTGCTTATAACTATGAACAAAGAGGACGCTGATATTGTACAAAAGTTCAAATGTAGAGAGCATTACTCCATTCCAGGCATAGGCTTTGATGTAGCAAAATTTAAAAATGTGGAAGTAGATAAAGAGAAAAAGAGAGAAGAGTTAGAGATCCTCGAAGAGGAGTTTGTAGTCATATCTGTAGGGGATTTAACTAAGAGGAAAAATCATCAAAGCGTTATAAAGGCGATTTCAAAGCTGGACAGCTCAGATATAAAGTATATAATATGCGGAAAAGGTGTGCTAGAGCATGAGCTTAAGCAGTTGTGCCTTGAGCATGAGCTTAGCGAAAAAGTGATTTTTCTAGAGTATAGGACTGATATAAATGAGATACTGAAATCTTCAGATGTCTTCGTATTCCCTTCGCTTCACGAAGGTCTAGCTATAGCGGGACTGGAGGCCATGG
The DNA here is from genome assembly GCF_001855385.1 of Andreesenia angusta. Taxonomy (NCBI): domain Bacteria; kingdom Bacillati; phylum Bacillota; class Tissierellia; order Tissierellales; family Gottschalkiaceae; genus Andreesenia; species Andreesenia angusta. Next base: position 53,980 of record NZ_MKIE01000006.1, read on the forward strand.
CGGCTGGAGTTCCAGTGGTGGCGTCTAATAGACGAGGCGTATCGGATTACTGCATAGATGAGAAGACGGCACTTCTGTGTGAACCTATGGATTCGGACTGTATTGCAAGGTCGATAAGCAGAATCAGAAACGAGAAAGGTCTTGCAGAGAGGCTTACAGAAGAAGCACGTAAAGCTATAGAGAAGTTTGACATTTCAAACGCCATGAGTGAAATGCAGAATATATATATAAAGGTGGCTCCTGAACTTTTTAAGGAGAAGAAAGCAGAGGGGAATTGAGATGAGCATTTTGGTTACAGGAGGAGCAGGATACATAGGCTCTCACACAGTAAAATACCTCCAGCATAAGGGGGAAGATGTAGTCGTAGTAGACAACCTGCAAAGCGGGCATAGAAGCTCTGTAGATGTTGAGAGCTTTTACAAAGCAGATATAAGGGACAGGGATTCGATGGACAGAATATTCCAAAAACATGCAGTAAAAGAAGTTGTACACTTTGCGGCAAACTCAATAGTAGGAGAGAGTATGAAGGATCCATATAGCTACTACCATAACAACGTATATGGTACACTGTGCTTGCTGGACTCTATGAAAAAAAATGGGGTTTACAATATAGTGTTTTCTTCAAGTGCAGCTGTATACGGCGAGCCCGATCGGATTCCCATTGTGGAGTCTGCAAAAACAATTCCGACCAATGCTTACGGAGAGACAAAGCTTGTTATAGAAAATATGATGAAGTGGTTTGAAGTGGCGCATGGAATAAAGCATGTATCGCTAAGGTACTTTAATGCAGCAGGGGCCGAGGGGAGCATAGGTGAGGACCATAGCCCTGAAACACATCTCATACCTATTCTGCTTCAGAAGCTGCTAGGACAGAGGGAGAAGGTATTTCTATTTGGGGACGACTATGAGACCGAGGATGGAACATGTATAAGAGACTATGTTCATGTGCAGGACTTGTCAGCTGCCCACTATCTGTCTATAAATTACCTTAGAAATACTGGGAAGAGCGATATATTCAACTTGGGGAATGGAAGAGGATACTCTGTAAAAGAAGTCCTGAAATCTGTAGAGAGAGTTACGAAAGCAACTATAGATCATGAAGTCAAAGACAGGAGAGTCGGAGATCCTGACGTGCTTATAGCTTCCTCCGAGAAGGCCAAATCTGTTTTAGGCTGGAACCCTGAATTTGGAGATATCGAAAAAATCATAGGTGACGCATGGACATGGCATAGAAAAAATCCAAATGGATACAAAGATTAGTCAAAGCGGCTACGGTGATGATATAATAAGCATTATGTCACAGGTAGCCGCTTTGCTACATAAAATAAACACTGAAAGAGGGATTGCAGTAGATGAACAAACTAGATACGATAATAGAAAAGATAGTTCCAGCAGACGAGAGCGCAAAAGAGAGTGCCTCTGCTAGGGTGGACTCCCTTATAAAGCCGATAGGAAGCCTCGGAAGGCTGGAGGACTTGGCGGTACAGCTTGCAGGAATAACTGGGAGAGTGAACAACAGTTTCGAAAAAAAATGCACTGTGGTTATGAGCTCAGACAACGGAGTGGTGGAAGAGGGCGTGGCCTCTAGTCCGCAGGAGATAACGGCTATGCAGACTGTAAACATGCTCAAGGGAATAACAGGGATAAGCGTGCTTTCGAAAGCCGCAGGAAGCGACATAAGAGTTGTAGATATAGGTGTAAAGTCGGACTTGGATTACCCAGGGCTTTTAGTTAGAAAGATAAAGCACGGCACTGACAACATGGCTAAAGGGCCTGCAATGACTAGGGATGAGGCCATAGCTTCTATAGAGGCTGGCATAGAGATAGTGGAAGAGCTTGTAGCGGAAGGCTACAGCATCCTCGGAACAGGGGAGATGGGAATAGGAAACACCTCGACTTCAAGTGCTGTGGCTATGGTGCTTACAGGGTGTGGAGAAGAGGCGATAGGAAAGGGAGCAGGGCTTGACGATGAAGCTTACAGAAAAAAGAAAGAGGTAATATCGAATGCTATAAGCTTGAACAGACCTGATTCTTCAGACCCTATAGATGTGCTCTCAAAAGTAGGGGGACTGGACATAGGCGGACTTACGGGCTGCTTTTTAGGAGCGGCATACCACAGGATCCCAGTATTCGTAGACGGAGTGATTTCAGCCGTGGCGGCGCTTTTGGCTTGCAGGCTAAATCCCAATGTAAAGGGCTATATTCTTCCGTCCCATATCTCCATGGAGCCGGCCTACCGTATAGTGATGGAAGAGCTTGGACTCAGACCGTTTCTAGATATGGACATGAGGCTAGGAGAGGGCAGCGGATGTCCCATGGGATTTCAAATAGTGGACATGGCCTGCGCAATGATGAACAATATGGCCACATTTGACGAGATATCGCTGTCTGATGATTTCTTGGTAGACATAAGATAGGAGATCCAAGGGGGGAGAAACTTGCGAAAACTTTTCAACTTGATGTTTCACAGAGCCGTGCTTACAGCCATGGCTCTTTTTGTACAGATTACATTTTTGATAGTCATAATAATCGAGTTCAGGCATTACTTCGCCTTTTTCTATGCAGGGAGCATAGTGCTGAGCATAGTTGCAGTTGTGCTGATAATAAACAGCGACATGACCTCGGGCTACAAGATAGCTTGGATGATTCCAATCATGCTGTTCCCTATATTCGGAGGGCTTTTCTATATCTTTTTCGGAGGAAAGAAGCTCAGCAAGAGGGTAAGGCGGAAGATGAACTCAGTAGAGCTGAAGTTAAAGGAAGCTCTTGCGGAAAAAGGCACAACTATAGATGCACTTGAGAGTGAATGCAGTTCGGCCGCAAATCAGGCCAAGTATATACAGGACTATGCGTACTCGCCCCCGTATAACAACACTCTCACAAAGTACCTTCCATCTGGTGAGGCCAAGTTTAAAGTTCTGAAAGAAGAGCTTAGAAAAGCCAAGAGGTATATATTTATGGAGTACTTCATAATAGAAGAGGGCAAGATGTGGGGAGAAATACTGGAGATACTCGAGGCGAAAGTCGCCGAAGGCGTAGACGTAAGAGTTATGTATGACGACGTAGGCTGTATAACTAAGCTTCCGAAAGGCTATGACAAGCTGCTTGAGTCGAAGGGCATAAAATGCGCTGTATTCAACCCTTTTGCCCCAGTGCTGTCTTCACGGCTCAACAACAGAAACCACAGAAAGATAACTGTAATAGATGGCCATACGGGGTTTACAGGAGGCATAAATCTAGCTGATGAGTATATAAATGAATACGAGAAGTTCGGACATTGGAAAGACACCGCTATAATGCTTAAAGGGGAGGCCGCCTGGAGTCTTTCGGTGATGTTTCTTTCGCTCTGGGACTATGTAAATGAAATAGACGAGGACTACTCGCTGTTCAAGCCTCTAAGAGAGGAGCTTCAAGACTTTGGGGACGGATATGTACAGCCATTTGCAGACAACCCGCTTGACGAAGAGCCTGTGGGAGAGTCTGTATACTTGAACCTGATAAATAGGGCCAATAAGTATGTGTATATAACTACGCCGTACCTCATAATAGATACCGAGATGGTTGTGGCGCTTTCAGTGGCGGCCAAGTCAGGTGTAGACGTGAAGATAGTCACTCCGCATATAGCAGACAAGAAGATAGTCCACTCTATGACAAGATCGTACTACCCAATACTTCTGAGAAATGGAATAAAGATATACGAGTATACACCAGGTTTTATACATGCCAAGTCTTTTGTGGTAGACGACGAATACGGCGTGGTGGGAACTATAAATATGGACTACAGAAGTCTCTACCTTCACTATGAGTGCGGTGTATGGCTTTACAAGACTAGTTCGGTGGATGACATAAAGAGTGATTTTTTAGATACATTAAAGCTGTGCAGAGAGTACACTTTAGAAGATGTGGAAAAGACTCCGATCTACAAGATTGTAGGGAGGTCTGTGATGAGGGTGCTAGCGCCACTTATGTAGACAATATATTTGAATATAGAACAAAATACCCATATCGCTTTGAGATGGGTATTTTTTAATGTCTGAAAAGCCATCGTGATATCTGGGAAAAATAATCTACACTATTCCTATTAAAATAATGTGGATTTTTGAAAAAGGCTATGTTATATTAATAGGAGTGAACTGATAATAATTATCAATACAAATAAGGAGGAATACAGGATGAATTTATTTAAGAAAAAGCTAGGGCTTCTAGCCGCAACAGCGGCGATAGGCTCGATGGTGCTTGCAGGATGTACAGGAGGAAGCGGAAGCGAGAGTGAAAGCAGTTCAACTGAGAAAAAGGAAGCTGGAGTGCTGAATATATACTCAAGCAGACACTATGACACAGATCAAGAGCTATACAAGATATTCGAACAAGAGACAGGAGTAAAGATCAACGTAGTAGAGGGAAAAGGCGACGAGCTTATAGAGAGATTAAAGAGAGAAGGGAAGGACACAGAGGCCGATCTGCTTGTAACTGCAGATGCTGGAATGCTGCACAAGGCCAAGACAGAAGGGCTTTTCCAGAGCATAGAGAGCGAAACGATAGAGAAAAACATAGAGGAAAAGCTGTTAGATCCTGACAGGGAGTGGGTAGGGCTTACAAAGAGAGCAAGGGTTATAGTCTACGACAAGAACAGTGTGGACCCATCAGAGCTTTCGACTTACGAGGATCTTGCAAGCGAAAAGTGGAAAAACGAGATACTTATAAGGTCTTCTGAGAATATATACAATCAGTCGATAATGGCATCTTTCCTGGAGCTGAACGGAGAAGAAGCTGCTAAGAACTGGGCGTCAGGCATAGTTTCCAATATGGCCAGAGAGCCTCAAGGCGGGGATACAGACCAGGTGAAAGCTGTAGCAGCTGGGGAAGGCAAGATAGCAGTTGCAAACACCTACTACGTGGGAAAACTTATAAACTCATCTGACCCAGAGGAAGTAAAAGTGGGAGAGAGTGTAGGCGTATTCTTCCCTAATCAGGAGACTACAGGGACTCATGTAAACGTAACTGGTGCAGGGATCATAAAGACATCCAAGAATGCGGAAAACGCGTTGGCGTTTCTGGAGTTCTTAAGCGGAGAGAAAGCCCAGAGGCTATTTGCAGACTCTAACTCTGAGTATCCTGGGAACCCTTCAGTGGAGCCTTCAGAGACTCTAAAGGCTTGGGGTGAGTTCAAAGAGCAGGATATAAATTTGGCCATACTTGGGGAAAGAAACAGCGAAGCTGTAAAGATAATGAACGAAGTGGGTTGGAAGTAAGCAGAATTTCAAATGTGGATTTAAGGGGTGTGACAGAATGGCTAAGTTAAAGATAGGAAAGAAAAAAATAGATCTATGGACTGTTCTGTCCACTTTGTTTACTCTGCTCATAGTGGTGCCTAGCTTGAGCATATTTGCAAATCTATTTGGGAAGGGGAATCAAAACTGGAACCATATAGTGGACAATATGCTTGCTAGCTATGTGGCGAATTCGCTTTGGCTAGCTTTGTGGACAGGGCTATTCTCACTGCTTGTAGGAGTGTCGCTTGCCTGGCTTGTGACTATGTACGAGTTTCCGTTTAGAAAATTTCTCAAGTGGGGGCTTGTACTACCCCTTACAATCCCACCCAATATAGGTGCATACACGTACTATGGAATGCTTGGCTATACGGGAATAATCCAAACTACTCTTAGAAACCAGTTTGGCATATCTGTAGAACCAGGTGCTATGAATATAGCGAGTCTAGGTGGGGCCGTGTTTATATTTGCAATCTTTCTATTCCCATATATCTACATGATAACGAAGTCTTTTTTTGAGAAAAATGTGTACTCTCTTATAGAGAACAGCCGGGTGCTGGGAAGAGGTTCGATTTACACCTTTTTCAAAGTGGCAGTTCCAATTTCAAGAGGAGCTATAGTCTCAGGAGTGACTTTGGTAGTGCTAGAGCTCTTAAACGACTATGGAGTTGTGCAGTACTTTGGAATTCCAGCTTTCAGTACAGCGATCTTCACAACCTGGTTCTCGATGGGAGACCTCAACACAGCTGTAAGGCTTGCGTCCATACTCATGAGCATAGCGCTCTCTCTTGTGCTTTTGGAGAAGCTGCTCAGAGGCAGAAGGCGCTACAGCGAGACAAACAGCAGAGGCAGGAGAGCCAAGAGAAAGAAGCTAGGCTCTAAAGCAGGGATTCTGGCTTCAGCATATGGACTTCTGGTGTTTGCGCTTGGGTTCGGGATACCTGTGATGCAGATGGTGTATTGGGCTGCAAAGAGCTACTCCAATGTGCTGAACGCAGAGTTTATGGGGTATACGCTGAGTACAGTTGCAATGGCGCTTTCTGGAGCGGCAATAATAGCGGTCATAGCACTTGTGATAGGCAATTACAACAGGATGGCTAACAGCAGTATCTCTAAAATCTATTCAAAGGTCACTATACTGGGGTATTCCATACCGGGAGCTGTAATAGCGGTCGGAGTCATTGTCAGCTTTATAGCGCTTGACGGGCTGCTATATCCTGCGTACAAGTGGTTTGACCCAGATAGCAAGAAGCTGGTGCTCAGTTCATCGGTTGTTATGCTGGGTTTTGCATATGTAGTTAGGTTTCTAGGAGTTGGCTTTGGACCTATAGAGTCTGGATATGACAGAATGGGAAATAGGTATTTAGAGGCATCTAGAACTCTGGGCATGAATACCGTAGAGACTTTCTTCAAGGTGGATGTCCCAATATTAAAGGGCTCGATAATGACGGCTATATCGCTTGTGTTTCTGGAGATAATAAAGGAGTTGCCACTTACGCTTATCTTGCGACCTTTTAACTTCCATACACTGGCGACTAGGTCTTACCAGTATGCAAACGACGAGATGCTTCCAGAGTCGGCAGTGCCGTCACTCATGATAGTGGCTATAGGCCTCTTGTCTGTATATATTATTCAAAACGCAGGGAGGAGGAAGAGATGATGCATGTAAAGCTTGAAGATCTGAAGTTCAAATACGATGGAGCGCAGAGCTATACAATAGACGGATTTTCCCTCGAGATAGAAGAAGGGGAGATAATAGCTCTTCTTGGAGACAGCGGATGTGGAAAGAGCACTATACTTAGGATTCTTTCAGGGCTAGAAGACAGAGTCAGTGGAAGAATAGAGATAGGTGGAAGAGCAGTGCTGTCTGAAAGTGTGTTTGTAGAGCCTGAACACAGAAATGTAGGACTGGTCTTTCAAGACTACGGGCTCTTTCCTCATATGACTGTGGAGCAGAATATAGTCTATGGACTCAAGGGCATGAGCAAGGCAGAAAAAAAAGAGAGACTCTGTGAAGTGCTGAAGCTTGTGAAACTAGAAGGTGTTGAGAAGCGGTATCCGCATGAGCTTTCAGGAGGCCAGCAGCAGAGAATAGCCCTTGCTAGGGCTATTGCTCCGAAGCCGAAGCTGCTTTTAATGGATGAGCCTTTCAGCAATCTGGATGCTGGGCTTAAAAAAAAGATAAGGGAAGAGCTCAGAGATATAATAAAATCTGAAGGCATAACAAGTATAATAGTTACACATGATCTAGAGGACGCTGAAGGCACGTCTGACAGAATAGTTAGCATGAACTAGCAGGAGCTGTTTAAAGGAGTGAGTTCTAAGAATTCACTCTTTTTTTATTATTTTTTATGGAAAAACTGTTTTTTAGGGTATAAGCATGCCTATAGGGGTGATTTATATGGCTGTAATAGAGGTGAAAAACCTGACTAAAAGGTACGGAAAAAGCAGGGGGATAGAGGATGTAAGCATAGAAGTGAAAGAAGGAGAGATATTCGGCTTTATAGGGCCTAATGGTTCCGGAAAGTCAACGTTTATAAGGACCTTGCTCAACTTTCTCTACCCGACTTCAGGAAGCGGCAACGTGCTCGGTTTCGACATAGAGCGCGAAAGCCATAAGCTTAAGGAAAAAGTGGGCTATGTGCCAAGCGAAGTGAAGTACTACGAAGAGACTAAAGTGGTGGACTTGATAGAGTATGCCAAGAGCTTTTACTCTGAAGTAGATGAGTGTTACATAGATATGATAGTGCAGGATCTGAAGGTGGATTTGGACAAGAAGATAGGAGAGCTTAGCTATGGGAACAAGAAGAAGGTGGCCATAGTCCAGGCCCTTATGGGCAGTCCTAAGCTGCTGATACTGGACGAGCCCACAAATGGACTTGATCCGCTTATTCAGAAGAAGCTTTTCGAGGTATTGAGAAAGGAAAAAGAGAAGGGAAATACTGTTTTTCTGTCGTCCCATAACTTAACAGAGGTGGAGAGTCTCTGCGACAGGGTTGCGATCATAAAGCAGGGCAGGATAGTGGACACTGTGGACCTTAGCGTTTTAAAAGAGCAGTTTGGCCTTGTAGTGGAGGTAAGCGGCGATCTGACCAAAGAGGATGTACTGAAGATATCGAAAGAAATGATGCTAGAGAGCGAATCACACTACATATTCACCTACTCGGGCGATGTAAACAGCCTTGTGGACTGGGCCAAGGACTACAGCTTGAAAAAGCTGCTGGTGGAAGAGCAGAACCTAGAGAGCGAGTTCATGAAATACTATCTCGGGGAGGGAGAGGGATATGAACGTGTTTAAATTTGAAATCAAGAGGCTTTTGAAGTCTGGAATAGTCTGGGGCGTTGTAAATGGACTGCTGGTACTGCTGTTTATGCTTTTCTTCCCTAGCATGGAGAAGTCCGGGCTTCAGAAAGTGTTTGAAGCTGAGCTAAAATCGTTTCCAGAAGGGCTTATGGAGGCGTTTGGGATAGATATGGGAATAGATTTCACTAATATATCAGAGTATCTGGCCTATGTAATACAGTATATAGCTATGGCAAGCGGCGTATACGCTATAATCCTGGGAGTGAACTCGCTCATAAAAGAAGAGACGGAAGGGAGCATAGAGTTCCTCTACGCACAGCCGATAAGAAGAAGGACTATAGTCACGAATAAGCTGGCTTCAAATGCAACTATATATGCGTTGTACTTGGTAATACTCTGGGCTATAACGGCGCTATCCTGCGCAGCTGTAAAGCCGGATGATACGGCGCTAGCTGAGGTGCTAAAGGATGTTTCATATATAATCTTGGGGATGGGCTTCACAGGTTATGTGTTCATGGCTGTAGGCTTTGCGCTGTCAACTGTGGTCCGAAGCTCTAAGGGGGCTGTACCCATGGCCATGTCTGTGTTTTTCGTGACTTTTATAATGGGGGTGTTGGGGAAGCTAAAAGAAAATCTGGGGTTTTTCAAATACCTTTCTCCTTTCGAGTACGCTTCGCCTTCCGAAGTGATCAGAAATGGAGTGGAACTTGTTAATTTATCTCTAGGTGGTATAATTATATTATTAGGTATAACTGTGACATACTACCTATATGAGAGAAAAGACATGAGAATTTAATGTGTTTTGTCGATATAATATACGACATGTTTTACTTAAGGAGGACAAAATTGTGAAATTTCTAAAAGCTAAAGCTATGTTTTTATCTGCTGCACTAGTGCTTACGGCGGCTCCAATCGGTTCTGTGTACGGCGCGGGAGAAGGCATAGATCAGGATGTCATAGAGTCGACTGTGGAAAATGCGATAGATATGTCTCAGGGGACAAAGTCAAAGGAAGCAACAGAGGACTGGGCTCCTCCGGTTATAGATAACTCCCCTTGGGCGGAAAAAGAGGTTTACGACGCCAGGGTATATGGGCTTGTGACCTATGATCTGGCTAAAGAGGTGAGAGGCGAGATAAGCAGGGCTGACGCAGCGGAAGCTGGAGTGAGGCTGTATGAAAGGCTCACAGGGGACAAGATAGGAGGAAAGCTAGAGGACCCGTTTACAGACACAGACGACAGAAATGTGCTGAAAGCCTATAAGCTTGGGATCATAAAGGGCGTTGGGAAGTCCAAGTTCAATCCAGATGCAAATGTGACGAGACAGGATTTGGCTGTAATAATGTATAACTCCATATGGAGGTCCAACCCTGCGCTTGCCAAGGGAGATATGACCTCAAACTTCTCGGACTGGGGAGATGTCTCTGGCTATGCACAACCTTCTATGAAGTACATGCTCTCCAACGGCATAGTAAAGGGGAAGACTGAGACGATTCTAGATCCCAAGTCTAACATAAGCAAGCAGGAGACACTTATAGTGGCCAAGAGGATATACGAGCTTATGAATGAATCATATGACAAAACGGCAAAGGGTCTATTCTACAGAGTCTCAGACGGGAAAAAAGACATCTACTTGCTAGGGTCTATTCACCTTGGAACCGAGAATGCTTATCCGATATCGAAAAAAATAAGAGAGACATTCAAGGATGTTGAGAACATAGCTGTAGAGGTAAATATACTGGAGGAAGCTCAGCTGACGGACTACATCATGTCTAAGGCCACATACCCTGAAGGGCAGAGCTTGAAAGACGACATATCGCCAGCTCTATACGAGGAGATATCGAAGCTGCTGGAAGAGCATAAAGTGCTCAGCATAGAGGACATAGAGGGGTACAAGCCGTGGTATATAAATATGGTACTTCCTATGCTTGTGGGGCTTGAAGACCTGGAGGACACAGGGATTGGAGAAGATATAGACTACGACAACATGACGCCGGAGGAGATAGAGGAGCTGGAGAACCTTCCGTATCAGTACACCCCGGGAATAGACAAGTACTTCCTGGAAAAAGCAGAGCAGAACAGTGTGGATATAGTCGAGATAGAAGGCGCTTCGTACCAGATAGACATGCTGTCTGGAATGAGCAAGAGCACTCAGGAGGAGATACTGAGAACGACAGTCTCCCAGCTTGTGACAGGAGTGGACGATCAAGTGACGCTGGATACGATGATAGCGTACTGGAGAGCGGGAGACTATGCTTCATTTGAGAGCATAATAGAGATGTCTATGGACTCAATGCCTGAAGAGTACAATCAGGCGCTATGGCACAATAGAAACAGAGAGATGGCGAACAAGGTGGAAGAATACCTTTCAGATTCAGATGAAGATTATTTTGTGGTGGTAGGTGCTGGACACCTTGTGGGAGAGACTTCTGTAGTGAAGGAGCTAGAGTCGAAAGGCTACAAAGTTGAAGCTATAAGATAGCGGAGCGCATCTACACCTAATTCGGGAGAGTGAGAAAATTGAAGAAGAGCTTTATTGCGACGGTGGCTTCTCTAGTCCTTGGGCTTGTGATTTCCACAGGAGTGGTGGCCGCCGAGGAGCCAAGTTTCTGGGCATCAGACAGCATAGAGAGGCTGAAGGCCGAGGAAAAACTTGCGAGCACTATGTTTTCAGGCTATGGAGAAAACATAAACAGAAAAGACTTTGCTTACCTTATATACAATCTGTACGAAGAGCTGACAGGAGACAGCTTTTCAAGCATAGAGTATAAGAATCCGAACATAAGCTTTTCGGATACTTCAGACAGGTATGTGCTGGAAGTGGCAAGGTCTGGAATAATAAACGGCTATGGGGATGGAAGATACGGTCCGTACGACAAGATAACAAGAGAACAGATGGCCATGATGTATGTGAAGACGCTTGAGAAGGCAAATGTCTATATAGACAGAAACGTGGAAAATGTGAAGTTCAAGGACATATACGACATATCCAGCTGGGCCATGGCAAGCGTGAAGATAAGCAGCAAGATGGGCATAATACAGGGGCTAGGAGATGGAAGGATAGACCCTAAGGGAAACTCCACAAGAGAGGCTAGTCTTGTTGTGTACACGAGGATAGTGGACAGGTATATAGGGAATATAGGCGACAAGGAGTACGGAAACCCTGTATACAGGGCGCTTCTGATTGGAAATAAAAACTACCAGTCGGGATACGAGAGCCTCGAGGGGAGTTTCAACGACTTGGACAGAATGGAGTCCACTCTCAGAAAGTCGAGATTTGGAGAGAACAGCAGTACATTCGAGTCGATAGTAAAAGAAAAAGACCTTACCTCCAAGGAGATGATCTCATCTATAGAAGAGCATCTTAGCGATGTGAAAGAAGGAGACATAACTTACTTTTACTACTCAGGCCATGGAGGCAAGGACCATTTGAACAGATCTTCTCTAGTTGGAGTAGACAGGGGATTTCTTTCGGTAGACGAGCTTGAAAAGGCCCTGAACAAAGTTCCAGGCCAGAAGGTGGTTATACTTGATGCCTGCAACTCTGGGGGATTTATCGCCAAGGGAGATATGCTTGGGGCTAAAAATCTAGATGACTTCAATGAAGGTGTCATAGAGGTATTCAGAAGCAGACTCGGATACCTAAATAGCAACGGATACAAGGTTATAACAGCCTCGAGCTCAGATGAATCGTCCTACGAGATAAGGTATCCAGACGGATGGGGAGGAGAGTTCACAAGGAAGTTCACAGACGGGGCCGGATATAAATCGCTGCTGTCTGACATCGACAAAGATGGAGAAGTGACTCTTTCAGAGATATACAGTTATACCAGCTTAAATGTAAGGGAGAGCAGTGTTCGGGTTTTTCCTAGCAACGACCAGTTCGTGATTGCAAGCCAAGGTAGATAGGGAGGTGTTTTGATGAAAAGACTTAAGATTTTAACTATAGGACTGGCTTTAGGGCTAGTAGTGCTTACGGGATGTGACGCTGAGGTGCAAAATGGAACAGCTCCAGACTCAGGGAATGAGCAGGTGCAAGAGCCTGGAAAAGAGCCTGAAGAGAAGCCAGAAGAAGACGACATAGAAAACGGAGAAATAGAAGTGGAAGACATAGAGGAAGAGAGCAGCTACGAGAAAAACTCCAAGGGAGATGGCGAGTACAAGACAGTCAACTTATCTGTCTACGTTTCGTCTGATGACGCAACTACTCTCAAGAGGGAAGTGAGACCTCTAAAGGTGGAGGATATGAGAGTAGGATGGGCAGTGCTGAATGCACTTAAAGAGGAGCCGAAAGAAGAGGGATACTCTCCTTCAGTGCCCGACAATATTGAATTCAACAAGCTTGTAATAAAAGATGGCATAGCTGTTGTGGACTTCGACGACAATGGAGTTGGAATGGGGTCGGCAGGCGAGAGCATGTTTATAGAGTCGGTGATACTTTCGCTTACCAAGTTTCCAACAGTTGAAAAGGTGAAGTTCACTAGGAATGGCGAAGAAAGTCCAGAGCTTGGAAATGTAGTGCTAGATGGGGAGTACGACAGATCGTACGTTACCTATTCGAAAGTTGTAGACTAGACAAAAAAAGGAGCTTCTACATCTGCTTTTAGATGTAAGAGCTCCTTTGAATTTAGAAATATATGCGTACGACGTCATCTTCGTCAAGTCTGTCCCAGGCGATATTGTCTAGGAGTATCATACGCCCGTTTGGAATGAATATGTCTAGATTCATCTGATTGAACTTCTCCATGGAAAAGCCAAACTGTTCTATAGTCATCTGCACTAGATTAGATCCAACTAGAGTTGAATAGTATAGTTTGAAGTTCTCCACAATATCAGGATCTTCTATTTTTTGGCTGCCAAAGTAGGAGTGTGCGACGTGGTTGCAGATGTCTCCATCCTCGAGTATATATGAAGCGGACTTTCTAGGAAGAGATTTCTTCACCTCTTCTGGAAGGCTGTTGTAGAAATCCTCAGAGAGAGCTTTCTCCTCTTCGGGAAAGTCCAGTTCTCCAGACAACTGGGATTCCCTCTTTTTAAGCTGAAGGTGCGTATATGCAAGGTAAGCGCTTAGCGAGATGCCGTAGTCACCTCTTAAAAACTGTATTTTCCCCAGCTCATAGTGGATGCTCGCATTAGTCGGGTCGTTTGCAACTCCTTCAGTGAAGTCTTCGGCTGCCTGGTCTAGATTTCCCTTTCTCTTTTGCTCTAGTCCGGTTTTCAAAAGCGATTCGGCCAGTTTCTTTACGTCCAAATTAAATCACCTCTCTTGTATGATATTTGATATTATAACATATTATTTTGATTGTATATAAGGGGTGCAAGTATTAGAATAGAATTAAAACAAATAAAATGAAAGAGCAGGAGAGAAATTTGAAAATATCAAACTCAATCAAGCGTTACTTCCCTGTAATGGGGCTTATAATCTTTACGCTTTTATCTATAGAGCTGCTCAGGAACTTTCAGCTTGTGTCGGAAAAAATTCTGGGGCTAGTTTCCATAGTCGAGCCTTTTATCTACTCTTTTATAATAGCTTATGTGCTCAACCCTATAGTGAAGCTGTTTGAAAGAGTTTACGGAGGGAAACGGGTTGCGAGTGTACTTTCGACTTATTTAGCCTTGGGGCTGCTAGTCGTCATGGTAGCTGTATACGTTTTTCCCAAGATATGGGGAAACATATACGACCTCTACATCAACTTCCCAATGATAGTGCGAGAGGTGCGGGAGTGGAGCATAGGGATAGGGAACAACGAGAAAGTCAGGACAGTGCTGGCTCTCGGAGGAATAGATGACCTAAGGGCCGATGCGATATTTCTGAAGCTGTCGGAGTATATACAGTCATACTCCGCTTATATGATAAAGGCTACTGTTTCCACAACGGTGAAGTTTGGGAAGTGGATATTTGGGCTGATAGTCTCTATATACGTACTTGTATACAAGGAGTACTACAAGGCCTTCTTTATAAAGATAATGCTCAAGTTTTTCGGCAAGAGAAAGAGCAGAAAGTTTTTCAGGCTCTCGAGGACTATACACAAGATGATAGGCATGTATATAGGCACTAAGGCGCTGGACTCGATGATAATAGGCGGGATAGCATTAGTTGGGCTTTTGATTATGGATTCGCCGTTTGCGTTCCTGCTTTCCTTTATAGTCTTCGTAACCAACATGGTGCCTTACTTTGGGCCTTTTGTGGGAATGGCTGTAACTTCAACTGTACACTTGTTTTACAGCGTAGAGCTTGCGGTGACTTCACTTGTGTTTCTATTTCTTGTGCAGCAGTTCGACGCCTGGTTTCTTGATCCTAAGATGATCGGAAACAAAGTTGGGCTGAACCCGTTTCTAGTTATTTTCGCAGTCACTATAGGGGGAGGGCTCTACGGGCCGATAGGGATGCTTTTAGCTACCCCTGTGATGGCCACTATAAAGATATATCTGGATATATTTTTAAAGAGAAGAGAGGTCTTAAGGTGAGAGGAGTGAAATCATGAAAAAAGCGGTCCTGCTTATCGGAATAACGGCTTTAATTGCATCTTCAAGTTCGTATGCTGGAGATGTCTTCTACCACAGCTCTTATATAAGCGGATACCCTGACGGCACTTTTGGACCCGACAATGGGCTTACGAGAGCTGAGGTGGCAAAGATAATGGTGACTTCAAACGAGCTGGAGCTGGCTCTTGGGAGCGGCTTTTACGATGTAGAGGATGGCCACTGGGCAAGCCCGTATATAAGTACGGCCAAGCTAAGAGGCTATATAAACGGGAACGATGACGGGAGTTACAGACCTGATTCGAACATAACTAGGGCTGAATTCGCCTCTATAGTGTACAGAAGCATAGAATGGTATGTTCCAGAAGACCTCAAAAAAGACAAGAACTTGGCCTTTAGCGACATAAAAAATCATTGGGGGAAGGTGCATATAAACGTGCTTGGAAAGCTTGGGGTCATAAGAGGAGCTGGAGACGGAAAGTTCAGCCCAGATGATCTTATTACAAGGGCGGAAGCTGTGACTATAATAAACAGGGTTCAAGGAAGGCTTCCGGACAATGAGAAGATAGACAAGATGGTAAAGCCGCTTTACAGAGACAAGGACATCTCCAAACATTGGGGGTATCACGACATAATGGAGGCTTCTGTAGATCATGAATTTTATGTAATCGGAGACAGCGAAAAAAATCAGAGGGAGTTTTGGACCAAGTTTTACTTCTAGACTCCGGTGCGAGGTGGACATATGGCAAAGGGAGTTTGGGCGTTTTCAGGTTTGGCTTTAGGCATACTGCTCATGGGGAGTCCTGTGGCTGCGGAGCCTCAGCTTCAGCTGGAAGCGGGAGAGACTGTAGAGAGTGAGATAGAGGTTTCTGACAGCCAGCTTGAGGTTTTTGTAGAAGTGGATGGCACGGTCTACTTTAGAAGATACGATAAAGCTGACGGCCTCTGGACCTTGAACAGCGAAGAAAGAGTCAAATTACACAGTAAAGGACTACTTGAGCCGGAGAAGCTGGAGAAGTCTTCGGAGCTTGGATCTCTGGTCAAAAACTACCTTGAGAGCAAAGGCTACGACTTAAAGGACCTCCCATCCAGAGTAGATTACTCTGACTCGAAACATATACCTCCGACTGGAGAGCAGCTTGGGAATAGCTGTGTCGGATGGGCTGTGGGCTACTACTTGAGAACCTTCCAAGAAGGGAAAGAGCAAGGCTGGGATATAGTCAAAGACGGTAAAGTGGACAACGACAGGATATTCTCTCCCTACTTTATATACAACCAGATAAACGGTGGAACAGACAATGGATCTACGCTCCAAGACGCGGGCAAGCTTTTGAAAAATGTAGGAGCTGCCACTGTATCTGATTTTTCAGATCCTGAGGGCTTTGAAGTCAAGCCAAGTTACGACGTAGTCAGAAAGGGATACAAGTACAGAATAAAAGACTACTACAATCTATTTGGACGGAACGACGCTGCTGAAACAAAGCTGGGAAATCTCAAGGAGTATCTGCTCACAGGGGATCTGCCGGTAGTTGGGATAGATGCAGGCTACAGCTGGGAGCAGCCCCACCTAGATGAAAATGGAAACCATATAGTGCTTTCAGACGAATCATATATAGGGGGCCATGCCGTTGTAGTGGTGGGATATGACGATGAGTTTCCGACGCCGGATGGAACCGGGGCGTTCAAAGTGCTGAACTCATGGGGCACCGAATGGGGAAGCGGAGGATATTCATATGTCAGCTATGAAGCTATGGCTGAAGACACCATAAGCGGGGTGGCATATACAGACCTAGAGAGGTTCTATGTGGAAAATGAGCATATCCCATATGTCAGCGGGTATGTAGACGGGACTTTCAAGCCAGACCGATTTATAACAAGGTCAGAGACGGTGAAGCTCATAGTCTCTTCCTCTGGAGATGAAGTCCAGTCGGGAGATCAGTTTAACGATGTAGGGGAAAGCCACTGGGCAAGTGGCGAGATATATACGGCTTTTCAAAAGGGCTATATATCAGGTTACCCAGACGGAAGTTTCAGGCCTGACGTGCCCGTCACAAGAGCTGAGTTTGCGACAATTGTATATGGAAGCATGGGGCAGAGCATACCGAAAGGCGGGGACTACTTGATAACCAAGTACTTCTACGACAGCTTGGACATGTGGAGCACCAGGCGGGTAAATACACTGGGGACTATGGGGCTTATAAACGGCTACCCGGATGGAAGTTTTAGGCCTGACGACTACGTTTCGAGAGCTGAGGCGGTTGTGATACTCAACAGGGTAAAAGAGCGAGTCGGAGACAAGGGCTTTATAGACAGGATAGAGGGTGTTCAGTACGAGGATATAGTCACAAGGAACTCGAAACACTGGGCTTACTACGACATCTTAGAAGCTTCAGTAGATCATATTTTTCTCTACGAGCTTGACGGAAAAAGGGAATTGAAAGAGACTTGGAGAAGCGCAAATTAAAATTTTCAGATTTATTTGGGGGAACAGAGCATGAAGCTTATAAACATAAGGAAGGCAAGACCGGGGGATATTCTCTCTTACAATATAATGACTGAAACAGGGCAGATAATGTTGAGAGACGGAATGGTGCTGAGTTCTGACTATATAAAGAAAATAAAATATATGGGCATAAACTACATCTATATAAAAGACGAGCTGCTAGAGGACATAGCTCCGATAAATCCAGAGCTCGTAAAGTTGAAGGCGGAGGTTGTAAAGTCGTTCAACAATATGTATAATAGAGTTCAGAATGAAGATTTAAGCCAAATAGAGGGAATAAACAACAACGTAAGGTCACTGGTGGACTTCATAGTGTCTAGCAAAGACATAAACCTAGTCTATCTTTCAGACCTTAAGACTTTTGACAACTATACATTTATACATTCGCTCAACACATCGCTTACAGCGCTTTTCATAGGTAAGCACATGGGGTTTTCTAGAGAGAGCTTGGTGGAGATAACGCTGGGGTCTCTGCTTCATGACATAGGGAAGACCAAGATACCGAAAGCCATACTCAACAAGACAGGCAAGCTAAGCTCAGAGGAGTTTGAGGTAATGAAAAAGCATCCTCTGCACGGACATGATGTAATATTCAGGATGCCATCTGTCAGCCCTATGGCCAGGATGATATCACTTCAGCACCACGAGAGGCTTGACGGCACGGGCTATCCCAATGGACTTCTAGACAATGAAATAACGATGTACTCCAAGATTGCTGCGCTTAGCGATGTCTATGACGCGCTGTCCAACAACAGAGTTTACAGAAATGCATTACCAACTGATGAAGCTTATGATATAATAGTCAAGAACACGGGAATCTATTTTGACCCTAAGGTAGTGGAGGTCTTTAAAAGAGAATTTTCAGTTTACCCTATAGGAACTCAGGTAGAGGTGACAGGGGGAATGATTGGCTATGTGGTAAAGCAGAACAGGGGAGAGCAGAGGCGCCCTGTAATCAGGCTTGCTTACAACGCCATAGGGGAGAAGTTGGCATATCCGATAGAGCTTGACTTGAAAGCTATAGACGGAATTAAAGTAGAGAAGGCAGTTGTATAATACGATATTAACCTAGAGGTGATAAGATATGAAAATTGAAATACCAAGACAAATAGGAGACTATCTGTGGACTAGATATCTTCCGGAATCTACATACAAGACTTATGTATTGATAGGGTATTTGAACAACAGGGAGCTGAGCGCTGAAGACTACAGCGAAGAGCTAATGAATGTAGGTCTTGGAGAAGATAAGACGCTTGAGAAAGTGGTCGCTGAAAAGAGAAAAGTGCTTGAGAAGCTTGGCATAGAGTATCCTGAGAACAGAACCGAAGACGTAGCTCTCCTAAAGCAGTTTGGGCTTATAGAGGCCGTAGACGGAGGCAAGTACAAGTACGTCGAAGAGATAAAGAGACCAGAGGAGGTACTCGACCTCGACGAGGAAGAGAAATCTGCTCTTGAAGATATAAAGTTTGAAGTGAAACATGACAGAGCTATAAACATGATACTAAGTCTTGTACTTACAAATGGAAAGCTGCTAGACTGCACAGTTGAACATATTACAAATATGACTAAGGTGAAGATAGCCGACATAAGGACTGTTCTAGACTTCCTTGTAAACAAGGAGAAGTCGCTTAGAGTTCAGTCTTCAAAGGACATCTCGAAGCTCAAGAAGGGCGACAGAGTCAGAATAACTGTAAATGAAGAAGTGTTCAACGAAAAGAGATTTATACTTTAAAAGACCCCTTAGAGGCTCTCTGATTTAATCAGGGGGCTTTTTTATGGTATAATGTTGATGTAAGATAAACGAGGGTATAATTGTCTTGTAATGGACGACTTAAAAGCAGAGGAGAGGATAAAATATGTTAGTTACAACTAAAGAGCTTTTAGAACATGCTCAGCAAAATAAATATGCAGTGGGAGCATTCAACGTAAACAATATGGAGATAGTTCAGGCCATAATAGAAGCGGCCGAAGAAACTCAGTCACCTGTAATACTTCAGGCTAGCCAGGGTGGACTAAAGTACGCTGGGGTTGAGTATATAGCAGGGCTTGGAAAGATAGCCGCACAGAACGCATCTGTTCCCGTTGCAATTCACCTAGACCATGGAACGGATTTCGAGCAGATAATGCAGTGCATAAGACATGGATTCACTTCTGTTATGATAGATGCATCCAAATATCCGCTTGACGAGAATATAGCCATGACAAAGAAAGTCATAGAAGTCGCTCACTCAGTGGGAGTTTCTGTAGAAGCTGAGCTTGGAAAAATAGGCGGAACAGAGGACGATATAACTGTTTCAGACAGGGATGCCACTTTTACAGATCCAGAAGAGGCAAAGCGTTTTGTAGAGGAGACAGGGGTTGACTCTCTGGCTATAGCCATAGGAACTGCTCATGGACCTTACAAGGGAGAGCCTAAGCTTGATTTCGACAGGCTAGAGACTATCAGGAAGACTATAGACACTTGCATAGTGCTTCACGGATCTTCTGGAGTGCCAGAGGAAGCGCTTAGAAAGGCTATATCCATGGGAGTGAGCAAGATAAACATAGATACAGATGTCAGAATGGCTTTCGCCAAAGGTGTAAAAGCTCTTCTAGACGAGAAGCCAAGCGAGTACGACCCTAGAAAGATACTTGGGCCAGCTAAAGAAGAGATGAAAAGGGCTATAAAAGAGAAGATGGAGATCTTCGGATCAGTAGGGAAGGCTTGGAAGTAAAAACTCATAAGGGGGAAGCGCTGTGAAACTTTTTATAGACACTGCCAATATAGAGGAAATAAGAGCGATAAATGAGTGGGGAGTAATATGCGGGGTGACCACAAACCCTTCTCTTATAGCTAAAGAGGGAAACGTGGACTTCAAGACTGTGATAGAGGAAATAGCTTCTATAGTGGATGGACCTATAAGTGCTGAGGTGATATCACTAGAAGCTGAGAAGATGGTAGAAGAAGCTATAGAGCTTGCAAACATACATCCGAATATAGTTATAAAAGTGCCCATGGTTCCAGAGGGGCTCAAAGCTGTGAA
This sequence comes from Andreesenia angusta, assembly GCF_001855385.1. Taxonomy (NCBI): domain Bacteria; kingdom Bacillati; phylum Bacillota; class Tissierellia; order Tissierellales; family Gottschalkiaceae; genus Andreesenia; species Andreesenia angusta. The sequence goes on from NZ_MKIE01000006.1 coordinate 74,561, forward strand.
GCAGCTTTCATCGAAAGGCATAAATACAAATGTGACGCTTGTATTTTCGGCTAATCAGGCGCTCTTGGCTGCAAGAGCAGGGGCGACTTATGTAAGCCCTTTTGTAGGCAGAATGGACGATATAGGCAACACAGGTATGGATATAATAGCTGACATAGCTGAAATATTCGACATACATGCTATAGACACAGAGATAATATCTGCAAGCATAAGACACCCAATGCATGTGACTGAGTCTGCAAAAGCTGGAGCGCATATAGCTACAGTTCCATACAAGGTGTTTGAGGTCATGACAAAGCATCCTATGACAGACAAGGGCATAGATGCGTTCTTAAGCGACTGGGAGAAGAGAAAGTAGCTAACGAGGAGGAATACAGATGGATAGAAATTTAGGACTTAACCTGGCCAGAGTGACGGAGGCCGCTGCGCTTGGAGCTGCAAAGCACTACGGAAGAGGCGACAAGAACGTGGCTGACGGGGCTGCTGTAGACAGCATGAGAAAGATGTTTGACACCATGGACATAAACGGAGTGGTTGTAATCGGCGAGGGAGAGATGGACGAAGCACCTATGCTCTACATAGGAGAGGAAGTTGGCCTTAGAAAGCCTGACAGCCCTGAAGTGGATATAGCGGTAGACCCTATAGACGGAACTACGGCTACAGCAAAAGGTCTATCTAACGCCATAGCGATACTTGCCATGGCACCTAGAGGATGCCTTCTTCACGCTCCAGATATGTACATGGACAAGATAGCTGTAGGGCCTAAAGCTAAAGGGAAAGTGGACCTGGATAAATCGATGTCAGAAAACTTAGAGGCGCTTTCAAAAGCCCTTAACAAGGACATATCCGAGCTTACTGTGGCGATGCTTGACAGAGACAGACACAGCAAGCTCATAACTGAGACAAGGGAAGCCGGGGCGAGAATAAAGATGTTTTCAGACGGAGACGTGGCAGCTGCAATAGCCACATGCTTTGAAGACTCGGGCATAGACATAATGGTCGGAAGCGGAGGAGCGCCTGAGGGAGTTATAGCGGCGGCTGCGCTTAAATGTCTTGGAGGAGACTTCCAGGGCAGGCTTCTACCAGAAAACGGAGAAGAGCAGGAGAGATGTAGCAAGATGGGCATAAGCGACTGCTCTATAAAGCTTACAATGGATGACCTCGTAAAGGGAAATGACGTATACTTTGCTGCCACTGGGATATCGGACGGAGACCTGCTAAAAGGTGTGACTTTTATAGAGAAAAACGTGGCTAAGACACACTCTATGGTAACTAGAAGCGAGACTGGAACGGTCAGATTTATAGAGGCTATACACAAGCTTGACAAGAAGCCAGACTACGCTTATTAGATTGAGGAGGATTCGGTTTTGGACAGAAGCTTCTATGAAGACAAGAAACTAGAAGAACTAAGGGATGTAGCAAAGGAAATGGGAGTGAAGAGCGTAAGCAAGTACAGAAAGCCGGAGCTTATAGATATAATACTTCAGGAAAAGACTTCAGAAGAGATCACGGAAAAGCGCGAGGCTGTAGAGGAGAGCGCACAGGAAAGCAAAGAGCTAGGCAATGCGGCTGCAGAGGGAATTTTGGAGGTTGTGGAAGGCTACGGCTTCCTCAGGTGTGAAAACTACCTTTCAGGCACGGAAGACATATATGTGTCTCCATCTCAGATAAGAAGGTTTAACTTGAGGACAGGGGATAAAATCGGCGGAATAACCAGGATGCCCAAAGCGGGGGAAAAGTACAAAGCCCTCCTATATGTGAAGAGCGTAAACGGAGAAAATCCGGAAACGGCGGTCAAAAGGCCTAATTTTGACAGCCTCGTTCCCATATATCCAGAAGAGAGGCTGAAACTTGAAATAGACTCCAAAGAGCTGTGCACCAGGATAATAGACCTGATATCCCCTATAGGAAAGGGACAGAGAGGTATGATAGTGGCTCCGCCTAAGACTGGAAAGACTACGCTGCTTAAAAAGATAGCCAACAGCATCTCCAAAAACCATCCAGAAGTGGAGATAATAATACTCCTGATAGATGAAAGGCCGGAGGAAGTTACGGATATGCAGAGGTCTGTGGACGCTGACATAGTCTACTCGACTTTCGACGAGCTTCCAAAGCATCACGCGAAAGTCGCTGAGATAGTGCTTGAGAGGGCGAAGAGGCTTGTAGAGCACGGGAAAGACGTGGTAGTGTTACTGGACAGTATAACTAGGCTTGCAAGGGCTTATAATCTGACAATACCGCCGACGGGAAGGACACTTTCCGGAGGGCTGGACCCTGGAGCTCTCCACAAGCCGAAGCGCTTCTTCGGGGCGGCCAGAAATATAGAGCATGGCGGAAGCCTCACTATACTGGCTACATCTCTAGTGGAGACGGGAAGCAGAATGGACGATGTTATATTCGAGGAGTTCAAAGGGACAGGAAATATGGAGATACACCTGGACAGAAAGCTGTCTGAAAAGAGGATATTCCCGGCGATAGACATATACAAGTCTGGAACTAGAAGAGAGGACCTCATCCTCTCTAAAACGGAACTCGACGCAATGTGGAAACTCAGAAGGTATATGGACAACACAAACCATTCTGAAGTTACGGAGAAGATAATAGAGCTTCTTTCCAAAACACGTTCCAACGATGAATTTATAGAAATCATAAATAAAAAGTACAATGGATAGTTGAAATAATCTAGACTATATGTTATACTGGATTAGTTGAAAATTGGAAAAATTCTATCTATTAAGATATAATTATGTTGAAAGAGGTGAGATATAATGAAAAGTGGAATCCATCCAGACTACAAGAAAGTAACAGTGCATTGCGCTTGTGGAAGCAGCTTTGAGTCAGGTTCAGTTAAAGATGAACTAAGAGTTGAGATATGCTCTGAGTGTCATCCTTTCTTCACAGGACGTCAGAAGTTTGTTGATGCAGGTGGACGTGTTGACAAGTTCAAGAAAAAATACGGTATGTAATGAATTTTTCAAAAACAGACTAGATGCAAAACTGCCTCTAGTCTTTATTTTTTGGAGGCGAAAAAAATGGGTTTAAAGATAAAGAAAAAGCCCGCTCATATGACCAAGATAGGCGGACAGGCGCTTATAGAAGGCGTGATGATGAGAGGTCCGAAAGAGTACGGTATAGCCGTACGAAAGCCTGACGGTGAGATAGAACTGAAGAAGAGACCTGTAGACAATTTCACCACAAAGCACAAGCTCTTTAAGCTGCCTTTTGTAAGGGGAGTAGTCTCTCTTTTAGAGGCCATGGTGCTTGGAATGAAGTCGCTTATGTACTCGGCAGAGTTTTTCGAAGACGAAGATGGTGAGGAAGCTGAGAAGGGCAAGTTTGAGATGTTTCTAGAGCGCAAGCTTGGGGACAGATTCCCGGATATAGCTATATACCTTGCGGTGGCAATCTCGATAGTGCTTTCGGTGGTGGTTTTCATGCTGATACCGACGTTTGTGACCAGCTTTTTCAGAAGGTGGATAGAGAGTGGAACAGCTTTAAACATACTGGAAGGTTTCATAAGGGTGTCTATATTCCTGGTGTATCTATTCAGCGTGTCCAAGCTAGACGATATAAAGAGAGTATTTCAATACCACGGGGCAGAGCACAAGACCATACACTGCTATGAGAACAGAGAAGAGCTGACTGTGGAAAACGTAAAAAAATATCCGATTCTTCATCCAAGGTGCGGAACAAGCTTTCTCTTCAACGTGATGATAGTCAGCATAGTGGTGTTTTCGCTGTTCGGATGGCCAAGCCCGCTTATGAGGTTTGCAACTAGAATAGCACTTTTTCCCCTTGTAGGAGGGATAGCTTACGAGATAAACAGGATCATAGGAAAGAGCGACAGCAAGCTGGCCTACGCCCTCTCTTACCCTGGACTTATGATTCAGAACTATGCGACTACAAGAGAGCCTGATGACGATCAGATAGAGGTGGCCATAGAGGCGCTTAAACTCGTGCTGGTTGAAGACGAGGAGGCGGACAAATGGTAGCGGAGACTGTGAAGATTGCACTTGAGAAGGCCTTAGAAATCATGGGCGAGAGGGAATACACTTCGCCCCTGCTGGATGCTAGGCTTCTGCTTTCGCATGTACTGGAAGTGGACAAGTCGTATCTTTATTTGAATTTAGATAGTGAAATACCTGGGGATAGACTGAAGCGTTTCTACGAGCTTGTAGAGAAAAGGGCTAAAGGTTATCCCCTTCAGTATATCCTTGGCTCTCAGGAGTTTATGGGACTGGAATTTCACGTAGAGGAAGGAGTCTTGGTGCCACGCCCCGACACAGAGGTGCTGGTCGAGCGAATCATAGAGCTTGTGAAGTCCGAAAAGACGGAGTCTGGACCTAAGATACTTGAGATAGGCACAGGCAGCGGGGCCATAGCCGTGAGCCTCGCATACTATATAGAGGACGCGGAAGTCTACTCTGTGGACATAGACGAGACTCCTGTAAGAGTGGCAGCTGAAAATGCCAAGCGACACGGGGTTGAAAGCAGGACTCATTTCTTACATGGCAGTCTGTTCGAGCCACTGGATCAGCTTGGAGAGATAGAGTACGATATAATAGTTTCAAACCCCCCTTATATAAAGTCCGACGAAATAGAGAAGCTTCAGCTTGAAGTATCTACTTTTGAGCCGAAGCTCGCACTAGACGGCGGAGATGATGGCCTCGTATTCTACAGGGAGATTTCAAGCGGTGGACTGCGCTACTTAAAGAGCGGTGGGATGCTGGCCTTTGAGATAGGTCATGACCAAAAGGAGTCTCTGATTGAAATTATGGACAGGGACTACAGGGACATAGAGACTGTAGCGGACTATGGAGGGAACGACAGAGTAGTGATTGGCTATAAAAAGGAGTAGTTGATATGCGATACAGAGAACTATTTGCTACATTTTTCAAGATAGGTCTGCTGACGATAGGTGGAGGATATGCCATGGTCCCTGTTATCCAGAATGCCGTGGTAAAAGAGCATAGTTGGCTTACAGATGAGGAGTTCATAGATGCACTGGCGCTTTCACAGTCGGCACCTGGGGCGCTTGCCATAAACTCATCTGTGTATATAGGTTACAAGTTAAAGGGAGTCAGAGGAGCGATTGTGGCAGCGCTTGGAACTTCACTTCCTTCTTTTCTGATAATACTCCTGATCTCGCTTTTCTTTTTCAGGATGCGGGAGATAGACTATGTGGAGAAGGCGTTCAAAGGCATAAGGGCTGCTGTTGTCTCTATGATAGCGCTGTCTCTTGTTCAGCTGTTAGAAGCTGTAAAGCTGAAGCCAAGAGGGTATGTTGTATTCGGAGCTTCAGCTATTGCGCTTGTAGTGCTTGACGTAAATCCGCTCTGGGTGCTCGTGGCCGGAGGGGCAGGCTCGCTTATCTACTACAGCATAAAGGGAGGGGCTGAGCGATGATATACTGGGGTCTTTTCCTGAGCTTTTTCAAGATAGGGCTGTTCAGCTTCGGTGGAGGATACGCCATGATTCCGCTGATACAGAATGAAGTGATAGAGGTCAATTCATGGCTTTCGCAGGCTGAGTTTTTGGACATGCTGGCCATAGCTCAAGTTACGCCAGGTCCTATAGCCATAAACACGGCGACCTTTGTAGGTCAGAGAGTTGCAGGCATACCAGGGGCTGTTACGACCACGTTTGCCGTAGTGTTTCCCTCGTTTGTGATAGTGCTGATTCTTGCCTACTTGGTAAAGAGGATAGGGGAGTCGAAGCAGATGGACTATATTTACAAGGGGTTGAGGCCTGTGGTGCTTGCGCTTATACTCTCGGCACTTGTGTCCATAGGTAGAGAGAGCATAACTGGAATTTCAACAGCAGCCATAGCAGTACTTGGGTTTTTGGCTCTCAGGTACAAAAAACTGAATATGGTGATGCTTTTAATTTTGTCAGGGTTGCTCGGGGTATTTTTTTACTAGGGATATTCTGATAAGATAGATTCATGATATAATTGAGAGAGTTAATACAATAGAAGAGGTGTAAAGATGTTAGATAAACTGGAATTTCTGGAAAAGAGATATGCAGAGTTAAATGAAAAGATAAGCGACCCAGAAGTGATGGCGGATATGAAGGAATGGCAGAAACTTGTGAAAGAGCATTCCGACCTTGAAGGGATCGTTACAAAATACAGAGAGCTTAAAGAGGCAAATGGACAACTTTCAGACGCCAAAGAGATGCTCAAAGAGAAGTTAGATGACGACTTCAAGGAAATGGTGAAGCTGGAGCTAGACGAGCTTACAGAGAGAGTCGAAAAGCTGGAAGAGGACCTTAAGCTGCTGCTTATACCCAAGGACCCTAACGACGACAAGAACGTAATAGTGGAAATCCGTGCAGGTGCAGGTGGGGACGAGGCAGGAATATTTGCAGGAAACCTGTTCAGGATGTATGCGAGGTTCGCCGAGCGTCAAGGATGGAAATACGAGGTCATGAGCTCTTCGGATCAGGGGATAGGCGGATTCAAGGAAGTCATATTCCTCATAAAGGGAAATGGAGCCTACAGCAAGCTTAAGTTCGAGAGCGGGGTTCACAGAGTGCAGAGAGTTCCGGACACTGAGTCAAGCGGTAGAATCCACACATCTACAGCTACAGTCGCAGTGCTTCCAGAGGTGGACGATGTAGACGTAGATGTAAATCCAGCGGACGTAAGGGTGGACGTATACCGTTCTTCTGGAAACGGAGGACAGAGTGTCAACACCACTGACTCGGCTGTAAGACTTACTCACGTTCCAACTGGAATAGTGGTGGCATGCCAGGACGAGAAGTCCCAGCTTAAGAACAAGGACAAGGCGTTCAAGATACTGAAGGCCAGAATATACGACAAGATGATGGAAGCTCAGAACGCTGAGATAGCTCAGGAGAGAAAGAGCCAGGTAGGTACAGGAGACAGAAGTGCCAAGATAAGGACTTACAACTTCCCACAGGGAAGGATAACGGACCACAGGATAAACCTGACTGTCTACAAGCTAGACGCTTTCCTTGACGGGGATATAACAGAGATGGTAGAGTCGCTTATAACGACTCACCAGGCAGAAAAGCTACAGGAAGTACAGGGGTAGTCATGAAGCAGACTAGAGTTATGGGTAGGAATCCTGAGACTTTAGAGTGCGAGCTTCGAGAGGCCGGGGAGATATTGGCCCGTGGAGGTCTTGTGGCATTTCCGACAGAGACAGTTTACGGCCTAGGGGCCGATGCGCTGAATGCTGAGGCTGTAAATGACATATTTTTGGCCAAGGGAAGGCCTCAGGACAATCCGCTCATAGTCCATATCTCGAGCAGAGAGCAGCTAGAGGAGATTGCTTTAGAGATTCCAGAAGAGGCAGAAGCGCTTATGGGAGCTTTTTGGCCGGGACCACTTACTATACTATTTGCAAAGAGCGACGCTGTGCCGTATGAAACTACGGCAGGTCTAAACACGGTGGCCGTGAGAATGCCGAACCACCCTCTGGCTCAAAAGCTTATAGAGTACAGCGGAAGGCCCGTAGCCGCCCCTTCTGCCAACACCTCTGGAAAGCCGAGCCCTACAAAGGCTGAACACGTCATAGAGGACCTTTACGGCAAGGTGGATGCCATACTCGACGGAGGAGCTACAGGTGTCGGGCTTGAATCCACAGTTGTAGACGTGTCGGAGGGAGTCGCTGTGATACTTAGGCCAGGCGGAGTGACTATAGAGCAGCTCTTGGAGGTACTCCCGGATGTTAGATATGACACTGCACTGGAAGACGAAAGTGTGGCGCCTAAGTCGCCTGGACAGAAGTATAGACACTACTCGCCGAAGGCAAAGCTTGAGCTTTACACTGGAGAAGCAGAGAAGGTTGTAGAGGCTGTAAGGGCAAGGGCGACGGAGCTTGAAAGCGATGGACACAAGGTAGGAATACTGACTGTAGACGAGCATATGGACATGTATGAGTCAGATGCAAAGCTCTCTATGGGCAGCAATTCGGACTCAGAGGAAATAGCTAGAAATCTATTCGACTCGCTCAGGGTCTTCGACAGCCTTGACATAGATGTTATAGTCGGAGAAGGAATCGAAGATACGGGGATTGGAAAAGCCATCATGAACAGACTGTACAAGGCCTCGGGAGGCAGTGTAACCTGTCTGTAGTCTGGAGGTGAAAAAGTGAAAATACTATTTGTATGTACTGGAAACACTTGCAGAAGCCCAATGGCAGAGGCTGTTTTAAGGCAGATGGTTGAAGAGGAAGGCATAGAGGACTTAAATGTAGCTTCTGCTGGGATATTTGCCTTTGAAAATCAACCGGCGTCTGAAAACGCCATAGCTGTGACTGAGCCTAGGGGAATGGACTTAAGGAGTCACAAGGCTAGAAGAATGACGAAAAAGCATATAGAGGAATACGACCTCATACTCACTATGACTGGATCCCATAGAGAGGCTATACTGGGTCTTACATCAGACGGCCGAAAAGTGCATACCCTGAATGGATATGTAGGAAGGTCGGGAGAGATAATAGACCCGTTTGGACATTCGGTGGAGATATACGAGCAGACTATTCTGGATATGATCAAGAGTCTAGAGATGCTTTTAGAAAAAATCAGGCAAAAATAAGCTTATGGAGGAGATACACTTGAAGATAGGACTGGGAAGTGACCACGGCGGTTACGAGCTAAAGGAAAAGATAAAGTCTCATTTGACTGAAAAGGGAATAGAGGTTGTGGACTACGGGACTGACTCTACTGACTCTGTAGACTATCCTGACTACGGGAGAAAGACTGCAGAGGGAGTTGTGTCTGGAGAGTGCGAAAGAGCGATAGTTTGCTGCGGAACAGGAATAGGCATTTCAATAGCTGCCAACAAAGTAGAGGGCATAAGATGCGCACTTTGCTCGGAAACATACTCGGCTAGAATGGCCATGGAGCACAATAACTCCAACATGCTTTCGCTTGGAGCTAGAGTTACAGGTATAGACCTTGCGCTTGAGATAGTTGACGTTTGGCTTAAGGCTAAATTCGAAGGTGGAAGACATGAAAGAAGAGTGGACAAGATAATGGAGATAGAGAGGGCTTAGTTATGAAAAAACTTATAGTTATGGATCACCCGCTTGTAAAGCACAAGATGGGCTACCTTAAAGACGAGAGAACAGAGACAAAACAGTTTAGAGAGCTTGTAAACGAGATTTCAATGATGATGGCCTATGAAGCCACTAAAGATATGATGCTGAAAGAAGTGGACATAAAGACTCCGCTTCAGGACACGGTAGTTCAGCAGAGAGACTACAAGAACCCTGTAATAGTTCCGATACTCAGAGCAGGACTTGGAATGGTGGACGGGATGCTTCAAGTTATTCCGACGGCCAAGGTTGGTCACATAGGTCTTTACAGAGATGAAGAGACACTAGAGCCTGTGGAGTACTACTGCAAGCTTCCTGTAGATATAAGCGAGAGGGAGCTGATAGTTGTAGACCCTATGCTTGCAACTGGAGGGTCTGCAAAAGCGGCTATACAGTTCCTGAAAGACAGAAACGTATCTAGGATAAAGCTTGTATGTATACTGGGATGCCCTGAAGGTGTGGAGGCGATCCACGAGGCGCACCCTGACGTAGACGTATACCTTGCTCAGATGGACCCTAAGCTGAACGACCACGGATATATACTTCCGGGGCTAGGAGACGCAGGAGACAGACTTTTCGGCACAAAATAGAACGCAGTAAAGCCCTTTCGAGTTTTTCGAAAGGGCTTTTTAAATTTCAGATGATAGGCTTAAGAAAGGGAGAAGATCTTATTTGCAAGCAGCAGTTCCTCGATTTCCGATGGAGGGAGTGGTTTGCTGAAAAGATAACCCTGTCCTATATTGCAGCCGCGGCTTTTAAAGAAGCCCAGCTGTTCTTTTGTCTCGATTCCCTCTACAACTATGTCGAGCCCCAGGTTCTGTGCGAGCGTTATGACGGACTCCACTATTATCTCATCGCCTTTCTTGTTCGAGACAAAGTCAGTAAAGGACTTGTCTATCTTGAGTACCTCTATTGGGAGCTTCTTCAGGTAAGTCAAAGACGAATAGCCTGTTCCGAAGTCGTCTAGGGCAATCTCTATTCCCAATTCCTTTATCTTTTCCAGATTCTCTACTGCGTTTTTTAGATTTGCCATTACAGCCGTTTCTGTTATCTCCAAAGAGAAATACTTGAGAGCGGAAGGTCGCTTCTTGACTATTTCAGATATCACCTCTACGGCTTCTGGCTGCATAACGCTTTTCCCAGACAGATTCACCGACATCTTTATGTCTTTGTTGTACTTGTCTGCCCAAAGGTTTCTCTGTTTGAAGGCCTTCTGAAGCACCCAGCGCTCTATATTGTATATATAGCCCGTCTCCTCCGCAAAGGGAATAAAGTCCATAGGAGGCACGAAGCCTTTTTTAGGGTGAAGCCACCTTATAAGGGCTTCAACGCCATCTATCTCCCCTGTAGACAGGTTTATCTGAGGCTGGTAGTAGAGCAGAAACTCATTGTTGTCTATGGCATATCTTATCTGGTTGACCATATGGGCGTTTTTCATAGTGTTCTCTCTGATGCTGGTGCTGTAAAAGCAGAACTTGTCTTTTCCTGTTTCCTTGGCATGGAAATTGGCCGTGTCGGAGTTTTTCAGAAGAGTTACGAAGTTCTTGCCGTCATCAGGATACTTCGCTATTCCTATGCTGGCCGTTATATATATTTCGTGCTGGCCGCAGTTCCATGGCCTTCTGACACTCTCTAAAATCTCAGAGGCTTTTTCCTTGATCCTCTCGGTAGAGGCATCCTCGAGCAGTATCAGGAATTCATCTCCACCAAGCCTGCCTATGTTGGAGGTGTTTCCCATCGAGTCCTCGAGCGAGCGGGACATTTTCTTGAGGAGCATGTCTCCGCAGTCATGTCCTAGAGCGTCGTTTATGAGGTTGAAATTGTCTATATCCACATATATAAGGGCGAACTTGGAGTTCCTCCCCATATTGCTTATTATGTAGTCGTCGACTTTTTCGGCGAAAGTGTATCTGTTCAGCATTCCGGTCAGCTGGTCATACTTAGAGAGTGAATAGACTTTCTTTTTCAAGATGTCATACTGCTCGTATATGCTCGAGTCTCTCTTGAGCTTCTTGTAGTCTTCAAACTCCATCAGCTCGTCTGAGCTTGAAAGCTCCAGATTTTCAAGGGCACTCAGCTTCTTTATGAAGATAGAGTGGACAGTGAACGCCGATAAAAATATAAAAATTATCCCTGCTATGTTCTCGGGGCCCGAGGAGTCCGCGTTCCCCAAAAGGCTACCTATGGGTTCAGAGTATATAAACCACAGCGTGCCAAGACTTAAGTAGGATATTAAAGTCCTCAAGGCCATCTCGCGTATGTCCTTGTACTTGGAAGTGACCATTCTTAATCTGTTGTTTTCCATATATAATTCACCTACAGTTACAATGTGTTTTGTATTGCAATTAAATTATAGCACAACGGCGGCATAAAACAAAAATAATATAAACTCTTGTAGTATCTAGGTAGATATTATAAGATTATTTAGAGTTGCACTTAAAAAGAATGGGAGAAGTGAAAATGAGACCTACTTGGGATGAATATTTTATGGAGATAGTCCATACTGTGAAAAAGAGGTCCACTTGTTGCAGAAGACAGGTCGGGGCTCTTATAGTCAAGAATAAGAAGATACTTTCCACAGGATACAACGGGGCGCCTAGCGGCCTAAGGCACTGCGACGAGGTGGGATGCCTAAGGGACAAGCTTGGCATACCTTCAGGAGAGAGACATGAGCTCTGTAGGGGTCTTCATGCAGAGCAGAATGCCATAGTCCATGCGGCCAATTCAGGAGTGAGCATAGACGGCTCTACGATATACGTCACAAACCAGCCGTGTATACTATGCGCCAAGATGATAATAAACGCTGGAATAGTCAGAGTCGTATATAGCCACGGCTATCCGGATGAACTGGCGAAAGAGCTTCTAGATGAAGCTGGTGTCGAGGTTATGAAACTAGATATGAAGGAAGGTTGTTAGAGATATGGGAGAGTATATTTTGGCCGCTGCTGTGGCCATGCTGATTTCTTTTTTGATGACGCCACTGGCTAAGCGGTTTGCTCATATGGCTGGGGCGATAGATGTCCCTAAAGACGACAGGAGAATACACAAGGCTCCTATACCGAGGCTTGGAGGGCTTGCCATACTTGTGTCCACTGTGCTTTCAATACTGCTCTTTGTAGAGCTTGACAAGAGCGTGTACGCAATACTCGTAGGCGGAATAGTCATAGCCATTTCAGGGATAATAGACGACATAAAGCCGATGACTCCAAAGCTGAAGATGCTTTTTCAGATAGTCGCGGCTGGAATACTAGTATACGGAGGGGTAAGCATACAGATACTTACGAATCCGTTTCAAGAAGGTGGGTATATATCGCTTGGGGTACTTGGAATACCGCTCACGCTTTTCTGGGTAGTTGGGATAACGAACACTGTAAACCTTATAGACGGGCTTGACGGGCTTTCGGCTGGGGCGAGTGCCATATCTGCACTTTCGTTTGCGGTCATATCGTACATAGTAGGGGACTCCAATGTGGCGATCATGTCTTTAATACTTGCAGGGGCAGCTATAGGTTTTCTGCCTTACAATTTCAACCCGGCGAGCATCTTCATGGGAGATACGGGTGCGCTCTACCTTGGGTTTATGCTTTCGGCCATAGCGATAGAGGGAGCTGTGAAGGGTGCGGCGGCAGTTGCCATGGTCATACCTATACTTACACTTGGGCTTCCGGTTTTCGACACCACGTTTGCGATACTCAGAAGATACAAGAACAAGAGGCCTATAATGGAGGCGGACAGGGGTCACCTTCACCACAGGCTGCTGGACTTAGGTTTTGGCCAGAGGCGGACAGTGATCATACTCTATGTCGTAAGTATTGTATTTGGGATATCGGCCATACTCATGTCCAAAATGGACTTTTTCCAGGGGGCTGTATTCCTTGCAGTTATAATGGTTATAGTAGTGGGCTCTATGCTCAAGCTGAGGGAGCTCGGAAGAAAAATAAGAAATAGATAGGGAGAGATATAAATGAAAAAAGTTATGACCGTATTTGGGACGAGGCCAGAGGCGGTGAAGATGGCTCCTATAATAAAGAAGCTAAATGAGAATCCTGATATAGAGCATAGGTCGTGCGTCACGGCTCAGCACAGGGAGATGCTGGACCAAGTGCTGAACATATTCGGAATAGTCCCAGACTACGATCTGGATATATTCACAGATGGACAGACGCTTTCGGATATAACCGTGAAATCGCTTAAAGGGCTTGAAAAGGTCATAGTGGACTTTGGTCCAGACCTTATACTTGTCCAAGGTGACACGACAACTGTTTTTGCTGGAGCGCTTGCGGCGTTCTACAACGGAGTGAAGATAGGCCACGTGGAGGCAGGTCTTAGAAGTGGGAATCTCTACTCGCCTTATCCTGAAGAAGCTAACAGAAAGCTGACCGGGATAGTTACAAACTACCACTTCGCGCCTACAGAGACAAGCAAGGAGAACCTCCTGAGGGAAGGATATGCAGAGGGCGACATCTATATAACGGGGAACACTTCAATAGACGCACTTTTGGATATAACTTCAAGAGAATATGAGTTTGAAAGCGAGCTTCTGAACAGTTTGGACTACGAAAACAGAAAAGTGATACTTATGACTTCGCATAGAAGAGAGAACATAGGGCAGCCTATGGAGGACATATTCTCAGCTCTTAGAGATGTGGTCGAGGAAAATCCAGATGTAGAGCTTGTATACCCAGTCCATCTCAACCCTAAAGTAAAAGCCATAGCGGAGGAGAAACTTGGCCGTCACGAGAGGATCCACCTTATAGAGCCGCTGGACTACCTTCCGTTTGCGAATTTACAGAAGAAGTCCTATATGATAGTTACAGACTCGGGCGGAGTGCAGGAGGAGGCTCCTACACTTGGGAAGCCTATCCTTGTAATAAGAAAAGAGACAGAGAGACCCGAGGGTATAGAGGCTGGGACTGCAAAGCTCATAGGCGTATGCAGAGAAGATGTCTACAGAGAGGTGAGCCTTCTGCTCAACAACAGCGAGGAGTATCAGAAGATGGCCAACGCCGTAAATCCCTATGGAGATGGAAAGGCAGCCGAGAGGATAGTCGAGATAATAGCGGAGCAATTAAACACAAAATAAATGTTAGACAGGTAAAGCTGAGGGTAATAAATATATGGTTATGTTTGCAAAAAAACTTTGTATACATTTCAAAAACTATATATTTATTCTCTGGTTTTATTATAATATAGGATATAGTGGCACTCAGGGAGTGATATATTGAAAAAAGATGACAAGAACCTTTCGAAGATACTGACAAACCTAGCGCTTGTATCACAGATAGGAACGAGCATAGTTGTAATGATAGGTGGAGGTGTGCTTCTTGGCAACTTCCTGGACAAGCTTTTCGGTACAAATTTAGTTTTTCTAGTCGGATTTACGGTCTTGGGAGTAGCATCGGCTTTTTACTACATATACAAGATGGGCGTACAAGGGCTAAACGGCAGGAAAAAAAGGAAGTGAGCAGTTTGGCATTAGGAAAGAATTACGTAGCTACCATAATAAAGAGGACGACAGCACTGTTGCTGTTCGGAATAGGACTTAGCTTTTTTCTGGCCAAGGAGCCTATGCCATATATATATGGGTTTATATTCGGTGGCAGCATAAGCATATTGGGATTTAAGCTGCTTGAACAGAGCGCCAAGAAAGCGGCAAATATGAATGAGTCTGGAGCCAAAAACTATATGACTATTACCTACTTTATAAGGTATGCCATATATGGAGTCATGCTTGTGGTCTCAGCAAAAGCAGACTACATCAACCTTTTCACCGCTATAATCGCACTGTTTTTAATCAAGCTTGTCATAGTGAGCGATGCGGTGTATGATACTATAATAGGCAGGCGTGGCTAGATTTCAATCATAGGAGAAAACGTTAACAAAGTTTTTACTTAAAAATAAATATAATTTTAATGAAAGGAGGAAAATAAATGGAAGAAATGGGCATTAAATTCACCGCCATGGGACAAGAGTTCTTAATCCACAACACCATAGTTCACTCTTATCTGATAGTAATAGGAATAGTGATATTCGCCTTTATAGCGAATAAGAAGATATTGGAGACAGATCCGTTGGAAAAGCCTAAAGGATTAGTGAACATTTTGGAGATAGGATATACTGCTATTAGAAAACAGCTATACGATGTTATGGGAACAGGCCCTACGAGAGAAAGGCTACTTCCTTACATCTTCACCTTAGTTATGTTTATAGCACCAGCCAATCTTATAGGTCTTCTTGGACTTGCACCGCCTACTTCAGATTACAATGTAACACTGGCGTTGGCACTGATAACGTTCTTTATGACTCAGTACTATGGATTAAAGACAAATGGACTAGGAGGCTATATAAAGGGATACTTCGAGCCACTGCCTTTCCTATTGCCACTTAACATAGTAGGAGAGCTTTCGAACCCAATATCTCTTTCTTTCCGTCTATTCGGAAATATACTGAGTGGTGGAATAATAATGGGGCTGGTTTATGGAGCACTAGGATATCTAGCGCCAATAGCTGCACCACTTCATTTGTACTTTGACCTATTCTCAGGACTAGTTCAGACTTTCATATTCATGATGTTGACTATGGTATTTGTTGGCGGAAACTTGCCTGACGAAGATGGAATTTAGTATTTAAAGATAAGCAAAAAACAAAAATAAAGTATTTAAAATTAAGGAGGAAATTAAAATGCAAGGAATTTCAAGTGAAGCTTTTGTATTAGGAATGTCAGCAGTAGGAGCAGGATTAGCACTAATAGCAGGTATAGGACCTGGAATTGGACAGGGATATGCAGCAGGTGCAGCAGCAGCAGCAGTTGGAAGACAGCCAGAAGCTAAGGCAGACATAGTTCAGACTATGATCCTTGGACAGGCGATTGCCGAGTCAACTGGTATCTACGGACTAGTTGTAGGTATAATACTACTATTCGTTAGACCACTAATGTCAGCACTTTAGAATACTGTATGAGAGAGATGGGATATCTCATCTCTCGTTTGCATATCGATAAAAGATAAAAGAAAACTATTCCTATTTGTTTAGGAAGGGAGGATGAGTTATGGATTTTCAAGTTAACATACTACCTGATCCAATTAATCTCGGACTTCAGCTTGTAGCGACTCTTATAATATTCTTGGTACTCAGGGCAAAAGTAACTGAACCTCTTAAGGCGATGCTCGAGAAGAGAGCTAGCGGTATAGAGAAAGATATAAAGGTTGCTAAAGATCAAAAGGCAGAAGCTGAAGATCTTAAGACTAAGTATGAAATAAGCTTAGAAAAGGCTAAAGAAGAAGGTAGAGAAATAGTTGAATCTGCTAAGAAAAGAGGAGATCAGCTTAAGGAAGAGATCATTTCTGAGGCTAGGGCGGAAGCCAGTGTTGAAAGAAATAGAGCTAAGAATGAAATAGAGAGAGAAAAAGAGAAAGCGCTTGACTCTCTTAAATCAGAAGTTGCGAGCATGGCAATGCTAGTTGCAAATAAAGTAGTAAACAAGAACCTAGATGAGTCAACCCACAAAGACATGATAGATAATTTTATCAATGAGGTAGGGGAAACGAAATGGCAAAGCTAGTTGCAAAGAGATATGCTGAGGCCCTGTTCGAGGTTGCAGCTGAATCTCAAAACTTAGAGCAGGTGAAAGAAGAAATTCAATTTGTAGCAGAGGTATTTGAATCTAACCCTGAGCTAAACACTATATTCACGCATCCTAGACTTTCTAAAAGCGAGAAGAAAAGCATGCTTGAGGAACTCTTCAAAGGAAAAGTTTCAGAACCAGTCCTGAACCTTTGCTATATAACAGTAGACAAGGGAAGAGAAGGATACCTGCTGGAGATAAGCGAGGAGTACACAGTGCTTTCAAACGCTGAGCAGGGAATAGTTGAAGCTGTGGCGCTGACTGCAGTGCCTATGTCAGAAGAGGAACTAAGCACACTAGAGGCAAAGCTTTCCGAGAAATTCAATAAAAGAATTCAGCTTTCAAACCAAGTGGATGAAAGCGTAATCGGAGGAGTTCTGCTTAAAGTAGGCGATAAAGTCATAGATGGAAGCTTGAAGGGTAGACTTGACAGTATCGAAAGAGAACTTAAGAATATAAAAGTAACTGTAGAATAGAGGTGAGAGGATAAATGAATCTAAGACCTGAAGAAATAAGTTCAGTGATTAAAGAGCAGATAAAAAGATACGAAAGCAAGATAGATGTCGTGGACGTAGGTACAGTTATCCAAGTTGGAGACGGTATTTCGAGAATCCACGGACTGGAAAAATGTATGGCTGGAGAGCTTCTAGAGTTCCCAGGAGAGGTTTACGGAATGGCACTTAACCTCGAGGAAGACAACGTAGGATGTGTTCTTCTAGGTTCGGATGCAAACATAAAAGAGGGCGACACAGTTAAGAGAACTGGAAAGATAGTTGAAGTTCCAGTTGGAGAGCCTATGATAGGAAGGGTTGTAAACGCCCTAGGACAGGCTATAGACGGAAAGGGACCTATAGTTACTGACAAGTACAGACCAGTTGAGGCTGTTGCGTCAGGAGTTATAGCTAGAGAGTCAGTTTCACAGCCTCTTCAAACAGGGATAAAGGCGATAGACTCGATGGTGCCAATCGGAAGAGGGCAGAGAGAGCTTATCATCGGAGACAGACAGACTGGTAAGACTGCCATAGCAATCGACACCATCCTTAACCAAAAGGGACAAGACGTTATCTGTATATATGTAGCTATAGGTCAGAAGAGATCTACAGTTGCAGGTATAGTTAACACTCTTGAGTCTAAGGGAGCTATGGACTACACTATAGTAGTTTCAGCTACAGCAAGTGAGCTTGCGCCACTTCAATTCCTTGCGCCATATGCGGGAGTTGCAATGGGAGAGGAGTTCATGTACAACGGAAAAGACGTACTGATAATATACGATGACCTGTCTAAGCACGCGGTTGCATATCGTTCAATGTCACTACTTCTTAGAAGACCACCAGGACGTGAGGCTTACCCTGGAGACGTATTCTACCTTCACTCAAGACTTCTTGAGAGAGCGGCTAGAGTCAACAAAGACTACGGTGGCGGGTCTATAACAGCGCTTCCAATAATAGAGACACTTGCGGGAGACATCTCTGCATATATCCCTACAAACGTTATATCTATAACAGACGGACAGATATTCCTAGAGTCAGAGCTTTTCTTCTCTGGACAGAGACCAGCGGTTAACCCTGGACTTTCAGTATCTCGTGTTGGTGGATCTGCACAGATAAAGGCCATGAAGAAAGTTTCTGGAGGACTTAAGCTTGAGCTTGCACAGTACAGAGAGCTTGCTGCGTTTGCGCAGTTTGGATCTGACCTGGACAAGGACACTCAAGAAAAGCTTTCTCAGGGAGAGAGAATACTTCAAATACTGAAGCAGCCACAGTACAGCCCGCTTTCAGTAGAGAAGCAAGTTATGATAATATACGCTGTAAGTAAGAAATACCTTTCTGACGTACCAGTGGACAAGGTTAGCCAATTCGAATCTGAATTCCTAAGCTTTATGGAGCAGAACTACCCTAACGTAGGTAAGGCTATAATAGAAACTAAGGAATTCTCGGATGAGACAGAAGCTGAGCTTAAGAAGGCCCTAGAGGAATTCAAGAAGAGCTTTGCTTAAAGCTGAAAAACTGGTTTAGGGAGGTGAACTTATGGCTCAAATGGGAGATATCAAGAGAAGGATCAAGAGTGTCAACAGTACTATGCAGATCACCAAGGCCATGTACCTTGTTTCATCTGCAAAGCTGAGAAAAGCTCGTGAAAGAGTCGATACAACTAGACCTTACTCTGAGACTATAGTAGACAGTATACAGAGAGTGCTGGGAAGTGCGAAGGGAGTTAGCCATCCATTCCTTGAAAAGCGTGAAGTCAAGAAGACGGCGTACATCGTCATATCTGCTGACAGAGGGCTTGCAGGAGGATACAACTCAAACGTACTTAAACTGGCGGAAAGCATAATAGAGGACAAGTCTAAGGCGGAGATAATAGCATACGGATCTAAGAGTAGAGACTACTTTACAAAGAGGGGCTACGAAGTGAGCAACTTCCTTACGGGAGTCACTGAAGAGCCTGAGTATGTAGACGCTAGACAGTCTGGAGATTCAGTTATAGAGAAGTACAAAAATGGAGAGATAGACGAGGTAAAGCTTGTGTTCACCAAGTTTGTGAGCATGATTGCACAGGAGCCAGCTGTGTTGACTCTTCTGCCTGTACAGGTTGAGAAAAAAGAGGAAGCAGTTGACGACAAGGGAATGAATACACTTACCGAGTACGAGCCTTCTCCAGAGGTAGTGCTAGACTACCTTGTACCGAAGTATATAAACGGAGCTATATTCGGGGCGCTTGTTGAATCGGCAGCGAGTCAGCAAGGTGCCAGGATGACGGCGATGGAATCTGCTACAAGCAATGCAGAGGACATAATAGATTCGCTTGGACTTGTATACAACAGAGCACGTCAGGCATCTATAACTCAAGAGATTTCAGAGATAGTTGGTGGAGCGGAAGCTCTTAAGTAAGATAGACAGACTTAAGTAGAGGAGTGAAGTAAATGGCTAAAGAAAACATAGGTAAACTCGTTCAAATAATTGGACCTGTGTTGGATATAAGATTTAGCGAAGACAATCTACCTGAACTCTTAAATGCTATACGCATAGAAAACGGAGAAGAGGTAATAATTGCAGAGGTTGCTCAGCATACAGGAGACGATACAGTTAGATGTATCTCTATGTCTTCAACAGACGGCCTTGTAAGAGGAATGGACGCTGTAGACACTGGAGCGGCTATAACTATACCGGTTGGAGAGAAAGTTCTAGGAAGACTTTTCAACGTACTTGGAGAGACTATAGACAACGAGCCTCAGATAACTGACTCAAGTACAGCGCCTATACACAGAGAAGCGCCTTCGTACGAAGAGCAGGAGCCAGCGACTGAGATATTCGAGACTGGAATAAAGGTAATAGACCTTATAGGACCTTACGCTAAAGGTGGAAAGATAGGTCTATTCGGAGGAGCCGGAGTTGGTAAGACGGTTCTTATCCAGGAGCTTATAAACAACATAGCTACAGAGCACGGTGGACTTTCAGTTTTCGCCGGAGTTGGAGAGAGAACTAGAGAAGGAAATGACCTTTACTATGAGATGAAGGACTCAGGAGTTATCGACAAGACAGCTCTAGTATTCGGTCAGATGAATGAGCCACCAGGAGCGAGGATGAGGGTTGCCCTTACTGGACTTACTATGGCTGAGCACTTTAGAGATCAAGAAGGACAGGACGTACTTCTGTTCATAGACAATATATTCAGATTTACTCAGGCAGGATCTGAGGTTTCTGCACTACTTGGACGTATGCCTAGTGCTGTTGGTTACCAGCCTACACTGGCTACAGAGATGGGTGCGCTTCAGGAGAGAATCACTTCAACTAAGAAGGGATCTATCACATCGGTTCAGGCCGTATACGTACCTGCGGACGACCTTACTGACCCAGCGCCAGCGACTACATTCAGTCACCTGGATGCTACTACAGTTCTTTCGCGTCAGATATCAGAGCTTGGTATATACCCAGCCGTTGACCCGCTAGACTCTACATCTAGAATACTTGACCCGCTTATAGTTGGACAAGAGCATTACGATGTAGCTCGTAGAGTTCAGGAAATACTTCAGAGATACAAAGAGCTTCAAGATATCATAGCTATACTTGGTATGGACGAGCTTTCTGAGGAAGACAAACTTACAGTTGCTCGTGCAAGAAGAATACAGCGTTTCCTTTCACAGCCATTCAGCGTTGCTGAGCAGTTTACAGGAATGCCAGGAGCTTACGTTCCAATAAAAGAGACTATAAGAGGATTCCAAGAGATCCTTGACGGAAAGCACGACGACCTTCCAGAGTCAGCTTTCCTATTCGTTGGAACGATAGAAGAGGCTATAGAAAAAGCTAAGAAGATGGGCGAAAACTAGAAACTGTTTCGTGAAAATGGAGGTGAGGAATAATGTCTAAATTTAATTTAGAGATAGTTACTCCTGAACGTAAATTCTTCGAAGGTGAAGTGGAAATGGTTGTGGCTAGAAGTGTGACTGGAGACATAGCCATACTTAACAACCATATACCTCTTGTAACACCGCTTGAGATAAGCATAATAAAGTTGAAGATAGATGGAGATACTAAGAAAGCCTCTATTTCCTCTGGATATATGGAAGTCACTAAAGGTAAGACCACTATTATAGTGGATGCGGCAGAGTGGCCAGACGAGATAGATCTCGAAAGAGCTAAGAAAGCCAGAGAAAGAGCTGAAAAACGTCTTAAAGCTGAGAAAGACTCATCAGACGTTGCAAGAGCTGAAATGGCGCTTAGAAGGGCTATAAACAGAATAGAAGCAAAAGACAATTAAAAAGTTAGTAGGTTAGTGGCAGCACTAGCTTACTAGCTTTTTTATTTATGTTTTTAATTTAGTACATAGCGATTTGGGTATAAATAAAAAGTGAGAGTTTCCGATAATGATATAGAGGGTAACTTTAAAAGACAAATAAAAGTTAACAAAGACTAGCATTATATTCGGAAAAGATATAGAATGATCTTATATGCAAAAGCTAGAACAGTTGGAGGGGGTATTTAATTTGAATAGAATAATAGTGGAGCAGAGTCCACCACTTAGGGGTACTGTAAGAACGAGCGGAGCTAAAAACTCGGCGCTTCCGATAATAGCGGCGTCGCTTCTGTCTTCAGAGAGCTGCATGCTGGAAGACGTACCTAGGCTTAACGATGTATCTATAATCTCGGAGGTGCTTGAAATACTTGGAGCCAAAGTAGAGAAGATAGGCAGAGAAGAGCTTATGATAGATGCATCAAGACTGGAGAGATACGAAGCGCCATATGAGCTTATGGCCAAGATGAGAGCGTCTTTCCTAGTGATGGGGCCGCTTCTGGCGAGGCTTGGGAAAGCGAAGATATCCATGCCAGGCGGATGCGCCATAGGTACAAGGCCTATAGACCTTCACTTAAAGGGGTTTAAAGCGCTCGGTGCCACCATAGATATAGGACAGGGCTATGTGGAGGCTTCGGCAGACAGGCTCAGAGGTGCAGAAATATACTTAGATTTTCCAAGCGTTGGAGCTACAGAGAACATAATGATGGCGGCCGCCCTCGCAGAGGGAGAGACCATAATAGAGAATGCGGCCATGGAGCCTGAGATCGTGGATCTTTCCAACTTTATAAACAAGATGGGGGGGAATGTGAAAGGTGCCGGCACCAACACGATAAAGATAAAAGGCGTGGAGAGCCTTGGTGGAGCCAAGCACCAGATAATTCCGGACAGAATAGAGGCTGGGACTTTTATGGTGGCAGCGGCTGTGACCAAAGGTGATGTAACGGTCAAAAACGTACTTACAAACCACATAAAGCCTGTTATAGCCAAGCTTCATGAGGCTGGAATAGAGGTCATAGAGGGAGACGACTACGTAAGAGTAATAGGTTCAAAAGACATAAAAGCTGTAGACATAAAGACTCTCCCATATCCAGGGTTCCCTACAGATATGCAGTCGCAGTTTATGACGCTTATGTCTGTGGCAGAGGGCACAAGCGTCATGGTCGAGACAGTCTTTGAAAACAGGTTTATGCATGTAGACGAACTACTCAGGATGGGCGCAAACATAAGGATCGACGGAAGGTCTGCAATACTCGAGGGAAAGTCAAGGCTACAGGGTGCGCCTGTAAGGGCGACAGACTTGCGAGGCGGGGCGTCTCTAATACTTGCTGGGCTTGTAGCAGAGGGAAAGACCGAGATAAAGGACATATACCATATAGACAGAGGATACAGCGATATAGAGGAGAAGTTCAGGTCGCTTGGAGCTATTATATATAGAAAGTAAAATAGAGGAGCCGAAAGGCTCTTCTATTTTCATAACTAAAAACGAATAAATAAAATAGACACTTATTAGATTATAATATATAATAAAGATTGGAAAATCAGAAAATACATATACATCGGATAGAGATTAAAAAGGAGAGGATCAATTTTGTTTTTTAAATCGGACGTAGGAATCGATCTTGGAACTGCAAGTGTTCTTGTATATATAAAAGGGCAAGGTGTAGTGCTCCAGGAGCCTTCAGTTGTGGCCATAGATAAAAACACAAACAAGCTGCTTGCAGTAGGCGAAGAGGCCAGAAGGATGCTCGGTAGAACTCCAGGAAACATAGTGGCTATAAGACCTCTTAAGGACGGAGTAATATCAGACTACGAGGTTACACAGAGAATGCTGAAGTACTTTATAGAGAAGGCTTCTGGAAAGTCTATACTCAGACCTAGAATAGTTGTATGCGTGCCTTCGGGAGTTACCGAGGTAGAGAAGAGAGCTGTAATTCAGGCGAGCACTCAGGCTGGTGGAAGAAGAGCCTATGTGATAGAAGAACCTATAGCGGCTGCAATAGGAGCTGGGATAGACATAACAGAGCCTAATGGAAACATGATAATAGACATCGGTGGAGGAACTACAGACGTTGCAGTTATATCTCTTGGAGGGATAGTTGTAAGCAAGTCCATAAAAGTGGCTGGAGATACTTTCGACGAGGCCATATCCAAGTATATAAGAAAGAAATACAATGTGATAATAGGAGAGAGAAGTGCAGAGCAGCTGAAGATAGAGATAGGATCTGCATATCCTAGGGTAAAGGAACAGTCCACTGAAATCAGGGGAAGATGTCTTATGACAGGGCTTCCTAAAGTCATAAAGGTGAACTCCACAGAGATGCTCGAGGCGCTTGAAGAGCCTGTGACTGCGATAGCGGAGGCAGTGCACTCGGTGCTTGAGAACACTCCACCGGAGCTTGCGGCAGATATAAGTGACCAGGGAATGGTCATGACAGGCGGAGGATCACTCTTAAACGGGCTGAACAAGCTTATACAGGACAGAACAGGTATAAACGTCAGAATAGCAGAAGAGCCTATATCTTGTGTTGCAATAGGAACAGGAAAGTCGCTGGAGAATATAGAAGTTTTAGAGCAGAATATGTAGATTTGTTTAAAATGGGACCCCTTTCGTGTCGATAAATGTTATAGTATAACTATGTACATAAGACAGGAGGGGTTTTTCTTTGAATAGAGGGATTTATACGGCCACGACCGGAATGATATACAATCAGAGGGCTGTAGACGCTATATCGAACAATATTGCGAATGCAAATACAACAGGATTCAAGCGTGATGTCACAGTTGCAGAGTCGTTTCCCGAAGTTCTCTTGAGCAAGATAAACGACAGCGAGAGAACTACTATAAACCATCAGCCATTCAGGGGAGTGGTGCAGAACGAAGTTAATGAAGAGGGAGTTTACTCTCTTTCCATAAATTCGGGGTACTTTAAAGTTGGAACACCGGCTGGCATAAGCCATAACAGAGAGCTTAAGTTTGTAGTCAACGAAGACGGATACTTAAGGACTTTCAGCAGGGACACAGACTTAGAGCGCCAGACGGTGGGAGAGAACTTTGTGCTGGACAGGTCGGGACAGCCTATAAGAGTGGGAAATCCAGGAGATATTCAGATTACAGCCAATGGAAATATAGTCTCGGGAGGCCAGGTGGCTGGAAATATAGTTCATTTTCCGGCAAACCACGTAATCGGAACTACGAGCGGAGGAGTCAGGCTTTCAAGGGTGGCAAGCGATTTCACTGACGGGACCTATATAAATACGGAGAATGACCTTGACTTTGCCATAAAAGGAGAGGGGTTCTTCAAAGTAGTCGACGCAGAGGGAAATGAATTCTACACAAGAGACGGATCGTTCACCTTAAACCAGCAGGGTGTTCTCATCACAAAAGATGGCTACACTGTAGTTGGAACGAACGGCCCGATAACCATCCCAAGCGGCGGCACTTTCGAGCTGAGCGGAAACGGAACTATATACGTGGACAATCAGCAGGTTGGCCAGCTGAACATAGTGACTGTAGAGAACAAGCACGAAATGAGAAAGCACGGGGACAATCTTTTCACCATGGAAGAGGGCTTTGAAGCAGAAGAAGCTCCTTTTCAGGGCGAAGTTATGTCAGGATACTTAGAAGGGTCGAACGTAAGCGCAGTAAAAGAGATGGTTCAGCTTATAACGGCCTATAGAAACTACGAGGCAAACCAAAAAGTAATCACTAATCAAGACGAGCTGCTTTCAAAAGTGGTGAACGAGCTTGGAAGAGTGTAAAGGAGAGAGATAGATGATTAGAGGAATGTGGACAGCTGCGACTGGAATGAAGACGCAGCAGGGGAATATAGATGTAATTTCAAACAACCTTGCGAATGTAAATACAACTTCGTATAAAAAGCAGAGAGCGGAGTTCAAGGACCTGCTCTACAGCAGCATAAAGAAGCCGAACGAGGAATCGCCTGTGAACCTTCAGTTTGGTCATGGAGCCATGATGATTGCAACGACTAAGGAATTCCAAAATGGAACGCCTCTAGACACGCAGAATCCTTTCGACGTGGCTATAGACGGAGATGGGTTCTTTGCAGTCCAGCTTCCAAACGGACAGGAGAGATACACAAGAGACGGAAGCTTCAAGCTGAGCGTAGAAGACGGAGAGTCTACGCTTGTGACTTCGGATGGGTATTATCTTTTGACAGAAGACGGAGACAACATAGTTATTCCGGAGGGAACGACCGACTTTACTGTAGCTCAAAACGGGACTGTGACTGTAAGAGACGAAGCAGGAGAAGTAGTGGAGCTTGGAAGGCTTAGGTTTGTGCAGTTTGTGAACAATCAGGGTCTTTCGGCTGAAGGAAGAAACCTATATGCGGCTACGGACGCCTCAGGAGAAGCTGTAGACGTGGACGGCGAGGAGATGGACGCCAGCATAATACAGGGATATCTTGAGAGCTCCAATGTACAGGTAGTAGACGAGATGGTAAAGATGATAACAGCCCAGAGGGCGTACGAGATAAACTCAAAGGCTATACAGACTGGAGACGACATGCTCCAGACGGCCAACAACCTCAAGAGATAGGGGATGATATAGAATGCCTATTAACGGCCTGATTTCAAATTCATATTCAGACTATACGCAGAACAAGGCTGAGAGCTTGAGCAAAGTGGACACTGCAAATGCAGAAGACAAAAAGCTCCTAGAAGTGTGCCAGGAGTTTGAGTCCATATTTGTAAATATGATGCTCAAAACCATGAGAGAGTCGGTGAACGACGAAGACTCACTTATACCTAAAAGCGCTGGAACAGAGATGTTTGAGAGCATGAGAGACGAGGAGCTGGCCAAGCAGATGACTATGGGCAAGACGAACTCGGGCTTCGGGCTGGCAGACACGCTCTACAGCCAGATGAAGGCGTCAAAAGCCTATAGATAGCAGAATACAAAGTCCCACACAACTGTGTGGGATTATTTTTTATGGAGGTGATTTTTTGGCAATACAGAACGTGCTTACACAGACGGTGGCTCTTTTCTTGCTTATAATAATAGGATATATAGTCAAAAAGCTAGATGTAGTCAGGGACAGTGACGTAAAGGGAATTTCAGAGCTCATAGTGAAGGTCACAATGCCTATAATGATAGTGGTTTCCATGTCTAGGGAGTTTTCAAGAGAGAAGCTTGTGTTCAGCGCCATAATGTTTGGAATAAGCAGTTTAAGCTACATATTCAAGAACATAATAGCCAAGTGGTTTACAAAAGTCTTTAAAGTAGAGGGGCCAGAGAGCGCAATCTACGAGATGATGATACTCTTCTCTAACTCTGGATTCATGGGTTTTCCAGTTGTAAAGGCGCTCTACGGAGAGGAGGGCGTCTTCTACGCCGCCATAATAAACGTCAGCTTCAATATCTTCATCTGGACCCTTGGGGTCAATATAATCTCAAGGCATAACGGCAAGCAGACTAAGCCGAGCGCAAAGACTCTTCTTAAAAATCCAGGGATAGCCAGCGTGATTATAGGGGCTGTGCTCTTTGTAGCGCCGGTGGAGATTCCAGAAGTCATAAAAGGACCACTTCAGATGATAGGTGAGAGCACGACACCTCTCGCAATGATGACGATAGGTATGCTTTTGGTGAACACAAGCATAAAGACGCTTTTTAAAAACAAGAAGCTGGCACTTGCCTCTATGATGAGGATACTGGTTTTTCCGATTATATTTATGGCTATACTATTCATGCTAAAGATACCGCCTATACTTACGGGAATACTGCTTATACTGGAGAGTATGCCGGCGGCTTCAAGCATAGCTATATTTGCCAGAAGGTACGATTCTGACTACGAACTGGCATCGCAGGGCGTTTTTCTGTCTACGCTTTTAAATGTGATCACTATTCCGTTTATCCTTTATTTATTTTCTATGCTTTTCAAGGTATAATGAGGGAGTATGACTAAAAATGAACAGAGTTCAGAGGAGGAAAAGATATGTTAGACAATATAAAGATTCAGGAGCTTCTACCGCACAGATATCCATTTTTGCTGGTAGACAAGGTAGTTGAGGTGGAAGAGGGTAAGAGAGCTGTAGGGATAAAGAATGTGACTATAAACGAACCTTTCTTCCAAGGGCATTTCCCGGGGAACCCCATAATGCCAGGAGTTCTCATAGTGGAGGCTATGGCGCAGGTCGGGCTTATAGCGCTAAAGAGTATGGACGAGTACAAGGACAAGCTTGGCGTGTTCGCAGGGATAGACGGAGTGAGGTTTAAAAAGCAGGTTGTGCCTGGAGATACGCTTAGAATAGAAGTGGAACTTGTAAAGATAAAAAGAGGGATAGGCGTAGCTGAAGGGTCAGCATACGTCGGAGACGAGCTGGCTTGCAAGGGCACTATAATGTTTGGACTAATTTAAAAAGATGGGACTGATGGAATTTGAGTACTACAGGTAAGTTGTTTAAATCAGCTTCAATGATGGCTATAGTCACACTGCTTAGTAAATTTCTAGGTTTTTTCAGAGAGATATTCATAGCTTCAAAGTTTGGGTCGGGG
Organism: Andreesenia angusta; assembly: GCF_001855385.1. Lineage (NCBI taxonomy): Bacteria > Bacillati > Bacillota > Tissierellia > Tissierellales > Gottschalkiaceae > Andreesenia > Andreesenia angusta. The sequence continues at coordinate 102,560 of NZ_MKIE01000006.1, forward strand.
TATGAGACCGACACCTACATAGTGGCGATGACGGCCACATATCTCATAATGGGAATGGTGGCGGGAGCTTTCAACACAGTGCTCGTGCCTATTTTCTCAGAGATAGATGAGGTACATGGAAAAGAGAGAAGCGTAAAATTTCTGAACAACACACTAAATATAATGTTTTTTATCTCGATTGGGGCCATGGTTTTATTCTACTTCCTGTCTCCAGTTGCTATATCTATTCTTGGAAACGGTTTTGAAGGCAAGCAGTTTGAACTGGCCGTGAAGCTTAACAGAATAGGGCTTCCGATAGTGCTTGGGATGAGCTTCTCTTTTATATTCTCAGGATTTCTCCAGAGCAGAGAGAGGTTTTTTGCACCGTCCGCCACGGGATTTCCGTTTAACATAGTCCAAATACTATTCCTGCTGACACTGTCTTCAGTCTTCGGAATAGAAGGGCTTATGGTGGCACTTGTGCTAGCCATATTCGGACAGGTTGTAATACAGATACCTCCTGCGATAAAAGAGGGATTCAAGTACAGGTGGGTATTCGACACAAAAGACAAGTATGTAAGAAAGATGCTATACTTGACGCTACCTGTAATGCTTGGAACGGCCATACAGCAGGTGAATATAATAGTTGACAGAGCGCTTGCTTCAAGACTGGTCGAGGGAAGTATATCCTCGCTCAGCTATGCGGCCAGAGTAAACGAGATAATACTCGGGATATTTGTAACGGCAATAACTACAGCTGTATTTCCAGTGCTGTCTAAGGCCGCTACACAGAAAGACATAAAGTCGCTTGTGAGAATAACTAAAAAAGGGAGTATGCTTATATTCCTTATAACCATACCTTCGACTATAGGGCTTATGATACTTGCAGAGCCTGTGGTGAAGCTTTTCTTCGAGAGAGGAGCTTTCGACAGCGAAGCTACAAAGATGACTTATCAGGCTCTTTTCTTCTACTCATTGGGAATGGTGGGAATGGCCATGAGGCTTATGGTTACAAGGGTGTACTACTCTATACAGGACACCAAATCTCCGACTGTAAACGGACTATTCGCCATGATCTTAAACGTGGTTCTAAACCTAGCGCTTATAGTGCCCCTTCAGCATAGAGGACTTGCGCTTGCCACAAGCATCTCAAGCATACTCAGTTCGGCCATGTTGCTTGCAGGGCTTAGAAGCAGAGTTGAGGGCTTCGAGCTTAGGTCTTACGGAGTGGGATTTTTAAAGATACTCTTTGCGTCTAGCGTAATGGGCGCTTTTGTATACGGAGCATATAGATATACTAGACATATAGTCATGGGAGACAGCTTTATGATGAGTGCTGCTGTACTGGGTGCGATAGTCTTGATAGCCGTGATAATATACGTAAACCTTTGCTATTTACTCAGAGTCAGCGGAGCTGCAAAAGGCTACAAAGACAAGATATTGGACAAGGGCAAGCGAAAGATCAGAAAGAAATAATTAATTAAGAGCTAGCGAATCTGGGTATATAGATATAGAAAAAAACTATATACAGAACAGGAAACAGCAAGGGGGACTTTTGAGACATGCATTCACAGCTTGGAATAAGTATTCACGGTGTAGATACGGAATACGTAAGAAAAAGGGGATTTAAGAGAGTACAGATATGCCAGAAGTTTTCTAAAACAGAGGACGTGACTTCTCTACTTAAGCTGTCTAGGGAAAAGGGGATAAAGATAAGCTTTCACGCGCCTATTTTTCACCAGGTGGACCATGCAGCCACTTACTATTTGAGCAAGAACTTCAGGCTTAGAGAGGCCACTTTCGAGATACTCGAGATAAATATGAAGATGGCCCAGTGCCTTCCGTCTGAATACGTCGTAATACACTTCACGTCTAAGACTATGAAAGATGAGAGCTACGATTCCTACGAGGAAATGATGAAGATAGCCAGAAGGAGCGTAAAGAGGCTGGGAAAACTGGCTGAAAAGTACAGCTTGAAGGTGAATATAGAGTATGCAAGCTATGACGAGAAGTTCAGGGATCCAGACGAGTGGATAGAGCTTGTAAAAGACCAGAGTGACGTGGGGATATGTCTTGATATAGGTCAGCTTTTTACAAACTGCAAGGCGCTTAAGCTGGACTTCCATGAAAAGCTAAGAGATATACTGCCGTATACAAATGCGGTTCATATCTGGAATACAAGGGACGAAAGCGACCTGGACAAATTTGGCTATATACCGGTGAACCCTTCTCAAAGTCCAGAAGAGGGCTGGATAGACATAGAGAAGAGCATTGAGATCATAAAAGAGCAGAAGAGGGAAATACCCATAATATTCGAGCCCAATTTTGACTACAGCGGGGAAGAATATTTTTCAGAGGGGCTAGACTGGGTAAACAATATAATAGGGAAAAAAGAGTTAGAAAAAATTACTGTTTAGAAACGGGGGACTGAATATGGACTACATGGAGATATATCAGGAATGGATGACAGACAGCTACTTTGACGAGAAGACAAGGCAGGAGCTTGCGCTTATAAAAGATGACGAGACGGAGATAAAAGAGAGATTCTATCAGGAGCTTAAATTCGGTACAGGAGGGCTTAGGGGCATAATAGGAGCTGGCACCAACAGGATGAACAACTACACTGTGGCCAAGGCGTCGCAGGGGCTTGCAGACTACGTGCTAGAGACTACAGAGAGTTCTGAGCCTTCGGCTGTAGTGACATACGACTCCAGGATAAAGTCGGACGAGTTCGCCCTTATAACTGCAAGGGTGTTTGCAGCCAACGGGATAAAGACATATCTATTTGAAGGCGTAAGGCCTACACCTTTTGCTTCTTTCGCAGTCAGACATTTTAAAGCTGATACAGGGGTGATGATAACGGCTAGCCACAATCCGCCTGAGTACAACGGGTACAAGGCGTATGGAAACGATGGAAGCCAGTACACTACAGACGATGCAAGCCGTATAATAGACAAGGCGCACGCTGTAGGAAGATACTCTAATGTGAAGATGATGTCTGAAGATGAAGCCAGAGGGAAGGGACTCATAATCTCGGGTCCAAACGAAGTGGACGAAGAGTATATAGAGAATGTGCTTTCTCTAGCGCTGAGAGACGATATAGACAAGGACGTGTGCATAGTCTACTCCGCCATGCACGGCGTAGGCGGAAAGAGCGTTATGAGAGTGCTTGGCGAGAGAGGGTTTACAAATGTACACCCTGTTGTAGAGCAGCTTGAGCCAGACGGGAACTTTCCTACAAGCAGATACCCAAACCCGGAGGCGGCAGACGCCTTTGAATACTCCATAGCCAAGGGCACTGAAGTCAAGGCCGACATACTGATGGCCACTGACCCGGACTCGGACAGGGTAGGTGTCATGGCAAAAAGCGAAACTGGCTATGTGCAGCTCACAGGAAACGAAGTCGGGGCACTTCTTATGGACTATATACTGAGAGAGAAAGACAGGCGAGGTGAGATTCCTGAAAAGGGAGTGCTCATAAAGACAATAGTGTCCAACAGGTTTGCTGACAGAATAGCCGAGAAATACGGCCTTAAAGTCATAGATACGCTTACAGGCTTCAAGAATATAGCTGAGGCCATGAGGGACTTAGAGAATGAAGGCGATTACTCTTATGTGTTTGGATATGAGGAGAGCATAGGCTACCTTCCAGAGACTTTCGTAAGAGACAAGGACGCAGTCTCTACAGCTATGCTGATCGCAGAGATGGCAGGATACTACAAGAGTGAAGGCAAGGCTGTGCTTGAAAAACTAGACGAGATATACCAGGAGTTTGGCTACTTTGCAGAGAGCCTCTACTCCATATCCATGCCTGGAGAAGAGGGCAGGGAGAAGATAGCAAAGCTTATGGAGCTCTTCAGAGACGACTACCCTATGAGAATAGGAGAGCTTAGACTTACAGAGGTCATGGACTTCAAGGAAGGAAAGACCAAGAAGCTGGACGGCGGAAGCATAGACATAGAGCTTCCAAGGGAAAATGTGCTCAAGTACATCTTTGAAGACCGTGCATGGTACGCTGTAAGGCCTTCTGGAACAGAGCCTAAGATAAAGTTCTACGTATATGCAACGGATACAAGAAAAGAAGTGGCAGAGCAGAGGGTAAAGGATATAAAAGACAAAATAGATGAGCTTGCAAAGAGCATATAGATTATAGATTATAGATAAAGTCCCCTTAAGGGGGCTTTGTTTTTTAAAAACTGGGATAAGAAATAAGTTCTAGTAAAGTCATAAGGATGACAAGCATCATAGAGATTTGATGAAAATACAGAACAAGTGAAAATTCGTTTTAATCTGGTGTCTGAGCGCAAGCGAGTTCCAGATTTTGAATCTGAACGGTTCTAATGTATTTTCTGAATCGGAGTGTGCCTTGGAGTTTATGACTTTGTCTAGAAACAATCCGCTTATACTCAAAGAAGGCTTTTTCTTTGTCGATAATACCTAAAGAGAGGAGTGAGAGCATGAGATTTAAAAAGTTAGCGAAGCGCCTTGCGTCAGCGGTCATAGCGTTTTCTATGCTGGGAGGGTCGATGGCCAGTGCGACGACTTTAAGCGATATCTCTGGCCACTGGGCCAAACAGAACATAGAGTGGATGGTAGAGAAAAGTTTTGTGACTGGGTACAAGGACGGGACATTCAAGCCCAACAACTCCATCACAAGGTCGGAGTTTGCTGCCATACTTGTGAGGTCTGGAACTTTCGACAGAAACAGCTACAGAGGCACTTTCAGCGATATAAAGGATGGCGAATGGCACTCTGTGTTTATACAGACGGCCTACGACAAGGGCTGGATAAAGGGGAGTGACGGAAAATTTAGGCCAAACGACAAGATAAGCAGAGCCGAAATGGCGGCTATAATGGGTAGGATAGTTAAGAGCAGAAGCCAGGACCCTGCAAATGGAAGGCATATGATAGCGAACGTATTTGCAGACAGGTGGAGCATGCCGAACTGGTCTAAAGACGATATGGCTTATACGCTTGAAAACGGCATAATGAAGGGTGGGACTGGAAACAGATTTCTGCCGAACGACTCAAGCACAAGGGCGGAAGCTGCGACTGTTATATACAATACGCTCAAGTTTTTTGGGAGTGTCTAAAGGGACCCGGAAAGGGTTCTTTTTTAATTTGCGTTGACAATATATTCCCATAAGTGTATTGTGTAGGTAATATACAACATACAAAATGAGGAGGAATAAAATGAAATCTTTTGAAAAAAACTCGAAGCTAGTATTTTTTATGGGGCTTATTGGGTATTTGGCTTTCAAGCTCTATATGTCAATGAATATAGCTAATGAGCTGATGCAGTCCGATACAGGTGGAATCGCTGAAGGAATAGGCATGATAAGAGGTGTTACTCTTGGGTTCAGCATAATCGGCACTGTGGTGTTTGTCGTAGCCACTTACTTTATCTACAGAGCTGTCTACAAGAAGATAAACAGCGACAACCAGATCATGGTTGACAGGTTCCAAGGCATATATTTCAGCAATATGGCGATGCTATACATAGGGAGCATTATAGCGCTGTTCTTGAGCTCTTTTGTATTCAAAGACCAGACAGTTCTGCCGCTTACTATAGGCATAGCGGTAAAGCTTTTTCTGATAACGGGGTTGAATTTTATTTTGCTTGACGGTGAGGACAACAGGATGGTGCCAAATATGGCTGTGTTCGGGGCGCTGTCTCTTTTCTAGGGAGGAATTTACATGAGCAGAAAGAAGAAGATAGGTTTTGGAATGATAGGACTAGTGGCGATTCTAGTGGTGGGTATGTCTATATACGCCATAAAAGGGAGCGGTGAGGCTGAAGAAAGCGTGGTGCAGGTTGAAAGGCATACGATTCCCCCGAGGGAGCATGTGTTTGTAAATGGGAAGATAGAGCCAAGGAACAGTGAATCTTTTGGAGTAGATTTATCTAAAGGAAAGGTACATAAGATACATGTAGTAGATGGACAGAGCATAGAGTCTGGAGCTCCGATTGTGACCTACAGGAGAGAAGAGGTGGAGAGCCAGATAAAGGAGCTGCAGTACCAGATAGATGACGCAAAGGCTGCAAAGAACAGCCAGCCGTCTGACGATTCCGGCCTTGAAGCTGTAGCTGACATGGCAGCCTCAACCAACTACGACTCTCAGATAAAGAGGCTGGAAAGCCAGATAAAAGACCTTAAGGACAATGAGTATGTAACTGAAAATGCCAGCATAGGCGGCAGAGTATATATTGAGGAGATAGACTCGCCAGAGGGAGTAAAGACAGAGCGAATAACTGTGCAGAGCGGCGACTATGTCGTCAGGGGAACTGTGAGCGAGAAGGACGTGCTGAAGCTGAGCGAGGGTCTGGAGGCTGAGATAACGGCGGTCTCAAATGACAAGAAGCTAAGCGGAACACTGGAGTCTATAAGTACAAGACCAAGCGACGGCGCAGGGCAGATAGATACTCAAGGCATGGGAATGAGCAGCGGTCAATCGCTTTCAGAGTACGAGGTTATAATAAAGCTTGAGAGCATAGAAGGTGTAAAGCAGGGTTTCCATGTGCAAGCTAAAATAGTGTACGGTGAGGACAGAACTATAATCCCGGCAGAATCACTGGTGAAGGAAAACGGAAAGCAGTATGTATTTTTGATAGAGGACAACGCAGCCAAGAGGAAAGAGATCCAAGCAGATGTGCAGGAAGGACAGAAGTCCAATATGGTTGTGAAAAAGGGGCTGAAGCAAGGAGACGAAATTGTGGTGAATCCACCGGAGGAGCTGAAGGATGGTGATATAGTTGGAGAATAATCTAATAAGCTTGGAATGCATAAAGAAGAGCTACAGGACTCCAGCTGGAGAGTTCCCAGTGTTGAAAGGCTTAAACCTGGATATTTCGGAAGGGGAGTTCATATCCATAATGGGCAAGTCTGGAAGCGGAAAGACGACGCTTCTCAACTTGATAGGCTTGCTTGACCGGTTTGACGGAGGAGAGTACGTATTTCGTGGAGAGAACATAACCACTTTCAGCGAAAACAGGAAGTCTGAGTTCAGGAACGACAATATGGGATTTATATTTCAGCAGTTTCACCTTATAGAGTCGCTCACGGTCTACCAAAACATAGAAATCCCACTTCTCTACAGGAAGAGCGGATCCAAAGAGTCTAGAAAAAAGGCCATAGAGGAGAAACTCAGACAGGTGGGGCTTTACGAAAAGCGAATGAACAAGCCGTTTGAACTGTCAGGGGGACAGCAGCAGAGGATAGCCATAGCCAGAGCCCTTGTGACAGACCCATATATAATACTGGCAGACGAACCTACAGGGGCGCTTGACTCGGAGACCAGCAAAGACATAATGGCGCTGCTGAAGGAGCTGAACGACTCTGGGAAGACTATAGTTATGGTCACCCACGACAGCGACCTCAGAAGGTACACCACCAGAGACGTATTTCTCAAAGATGGTGAGTTTGCAGGGGAGGATGCCATATGAATTTCTACAACTTCATAAGAACCGCATGGTACAGCATAAGGGCCTACAAGCTCAGGATATTCCTCACCATGATAGGCATAATCATAGGTATATCCTCGGTATCGGCCATACTGGCTATAGGAGAGGGGCTTAAAGCCGAGGCGTCTTCTTCGATGGAATCTGCCAACTTGAACAAGGTGACAATAGAGTACATGCCTCCAAGCGGACAGGAGGACGCAAGCGCCACTCCTTTTGAGGAAAGCGACATAAGCGAGATAAAGAAGATAGAAGGCGTGAAGGATGTCACCATGAACGACAACCAGAACAACTTTCTGATGGGAACATACCAGGATATGAGCTACTTTGACAAGTCTACAGCTGGAGAGGTCAACAACTACAGCGAAAAGGATGCAAAAAACAATGTTGGATTCGGCAGGGGATTTTCAAAAGCAGAAGCCGAGAGTGACAGCAGAGTTATAATTCTAGGCTACGAGATGGCAAAGCAGCTGTTTGATGACCCGGAAAAGGCCATAGGTAAAGGTGTAACTGTAAAAGGCGAGGTTTTCGAAGTGGTCGGAGTCAAAGAGGAGGTCGCAATGGACATGGGCCTAAACTTCAGCATGGAGTTTTCTGATCCAAATGCAAGCACCATACCAAGCAAGGTTGACTTCGGCGAAGAAGAGACAGACCAGATATGGAATATAAGTGTGGCTCTAGAGCCTGGGGGAGATAAGGACATGGTCTTGACCGAGGTGAAGGACAAGTTATACGAGCTCCATCCAGATATACAGGGAGAGTATATGGAGTTTGACATGGAGAAGATAATAGAGTCTATGCAGAGCGTAATCGGAAATATAACGCTGTTTGTGGCTTTTGTGACAGGCATTTCTCTTCTTGTTGGAGGGATAGGCGTAATGAACATAATGTACGTTTCGGTCACCGAGAGAAAAAGGGAGATAGGCATAAGAAGGGCCATAGGCGCAAAGCCGAAGGACATACTTGTCCAGTTTCTGATAGAGTCCATATTCATAACTGGACTTGGGGGGATAATAGGCATAGCTTTCGGATATCTGTTTTCAATGGCAGTCGGAGCATTCCTTCCGTTTCCGCCGGTCATGACGCTCAAGAACTTCTTGGGAGCTTCTTCTATATCTGTCCTCACAGGCCTGATATTCGGAATAATCCCAGCTTCTAAGGCGGCCAAGCTAGATCCTATAGTTGCCATATATAAATAGAAAAAAGCCTGATTCAAAAGAATCAGGCTTTGTCTATGTGGTCGGGGTGGAGGGACTCGAACCCCCGGCCCCATGGTCCCAAACCATGTGCGCTACCAAACTGCGCTACACCCCGTAAAAACTCAACTACCACATTATATAAAACAGATGGCATAAGTTCAAAGCTCTAAAAAGGTGGTTAAGGCTGAAAAACAGGCTTAAACAGAGTTTAGACTTAAATAAATTCATATATCTCAGTATTAGACAAAGGTAAAATACTGCAGAGCGTACAAGTGGAATTGCAGGTACAATAGTGGTACAATGACAGAAAGGGAGTGATTGAGATGGACAATAAGGAACTGTTGAAAGCCATATCGGATATGATAGACTCTAAGCTTGACCCAATCAGAGACGAAGTAAGCAAAATTGGTACAAGGCTGGACAGCTTAGAGTCTAGATTCGACGGACTAGAGACAAGATTCGATATTCTGGAGGGTAGGTTTGATGGACTAGATACTAGATTCGACAGCCTGGAATCCAGAGTAGAAGGACAGAGGGAGCTGCTTAGTGCATTGGAAGACAGATCGACCACCAATTCAGCTGTGTTGAAAAATATAGAAGAAAAGCTAGTGGACTCTCAAGGCGAAATAGCGAGCCTGAAAAAAAGCATCTCTAGAATAGAGAAGGCCACTGCCGACAACTGGAGCGACATAGTAGACATTAAGTCGAAGATAAGCTAAGAAATCGTTGACTAGCAAAACCATATATGATAACATAAGTTCGTTAAGTTTACAGAATTGCCTTATCAAGAGAGGTGGAGGGACAGGCCCGATGAAGCCCAGCAACCGTTAAAAGCGGTGCTAATTCCTACGGATAGCTATGTCCGGAAGATGAGGGTGCAAAAGAAGATACAGCCCTCTTATTGAGAGGGCTTTTTTTATAGATTTGAAATTGAAAGGAGAAATGAAATAAAATGAAAAAATGGTTCTTTACTTCAGAGTCGGTTACAGAAGGTCACCCAGATAAAATATGCGACCAAATATCAGACTCTATACTAGATGCGATACTTGAAAAAGATCCACTTGCAAGAGTTGCCTGCGAGACTTCAGTAACTACAGGACTAGTGCTTGTAGCTGGAGAGATAACTACAAATTGCTATGTGGACATACCTAGAGTAGTTAGAAACACTATACTAGACATAGGCTACAACAGAGCCAAGTACGGATTTGACGGAGAGACTTGCGGAGTTATAACTTCAATAGGAGAGCAGTCGAGAGACATAGCTCAGGGAGTTGACGAAGCTACCGAGAAGAGAGAAAACAGTGGAGACGAGCTAGACCAGATAGGTGCAGGAGACCAAGGTATAATGTTCGGATTTGCCTGCAACGAGACTAAGGAGCTAATGCCTCTTCCGATCTCGCTTGCGCATAAGCTTGCAAGAAGGCTTACAGAAGTTAGAAAGAACGGAACACTTCCATACCTAAGACCGGATGGGAAAACTCAGGTGACTATAGAGTACCACGACGACAAGCCAGCCAGAGTGGACGCTATAGTAATATCTACACAGCACAGCCCGGATGCGACTCTAGAGGAGATCGAAAGAGACCTTAAAGAGAAGGTAATAGGAAATGTAGTGCCTGCAGAGCTTCTAGACGACAAGACAAAGTACTACATCAACCCTACTGGAAGATTCGTAGTTGGAGGACCTCAGGGAGATGCGGGACTTACTGGAAGAAAGATAATAGTAGACACTTACGGTGGATACTCTAGACACGGCGGTGGAGCTTTCTCTGGAAAAGACGCGACTAAAGTCGACAGATCTGGAGCTTACGCTGCAAGATACGTTGCAAAGAACATAGTTGCGGCAGGACTTGCAGATAAATGTGAAGTTCAGCTTGCGTATGCTATAGGAGTTGCGAAGCCAGTTTCTATACTTGTTCAGACTTTTGGAACAGCTAAGATAGAAGAAGAGAAGATAGAAGAACTTGTAGCTAAGCATTTCGACCTAAGACCAGCGGCTATAATAAGAGACCTTGACCTTAGAAAACCTATATACAAGGCTACAGCTGCATACGGACATTTCGGAAGAGAAGACCTAGACGTAAGCTGGGAGAAGACAGACAAGGCTGAGATACTAAGAAAAGAAGCTTTTGGAAAATAAATAGATGAAAAATCATAAACTCCACAGTACACTACGATTTGGGAAATAAACTAGAACCGTTCAAGCACAAAATCCGGAACTCGCTGTCGCTTAGACACCGGATTCCAGCGTGCTTTCACTTGTTCTGTATTTCAATCAAATCTCCATGATTCTGTGTCGTGCTTATGACATTTTCATTTTCTGCAAATTGAAAGAACCTAAGGTAAGGCCAAAATCTCTAAGTGCAAATGCGCTGTGAAGATTTTGGCCTTATTTTTCTATAGAAGTGTATGGAATGTATACCCTAAATTAATTACAAAAAAGCATAATTTGATATATAATATATTACGGAATGACTTTTAAGGAGGGGAACAAATGGCAACGATAGATTGTAAAGCAATAGCTAAAAAGTTAAGAGAAGAGATAAAGGTGGATATAGAAAAGGCGACAGAAAAGTATGGAGAAAAACCTTTTCTTGAGATAGTTCAGGTGGGGGCTCACCCTTCGTCTGTATCGTATGTTAAAAGCATAATAAAGACTTGTGACAATATGAATGTAAACCACAAGTTCTCGCAGTACGATGAAAACATAACTGAAGACGAGCTAGTGGCTGAAATAGAGAAGCTGAATGCAGACAGCTCTGTTCACGGAGTTATAGTTCAGTATCCGCTTCCAGCTCATATAGACTCAGACAGGATAGCAAACGTGCTTTCGCCAGCGAAAGACGTAGACTGTGTGACTTCCGAGAACCTTGGGAAACTGCTTATGGGAATCAAGGGAATGGTGCCTTGCACTCCAAAGGGAATGATGAGAATACTTAAAGAGTCAGGCGTGGACCTAGTTGGAAAAGATGTAGTCGTTGTAGGAAATGGCCGTACAGTTGGAAGACCGATAACTCAGCTTCTGCTTCAGCAAAATGCTACAGTTACAGTTTGCCACTCTAAGACAAAAGATCTTGCGGCGCATCTTTCAAACGCAGATGTAGTTGTAGGAGCTGCAGGACGTGCTGGACTTATACCTGGAGCTGCAGTGAAAGAGGGTGTAGTGGTAATAGATGCCGCTATAAACGTGCTGGAAGACGGAAGTATAGTTGGAGACGCAGAGTTCGACGCGGTTTCAGAAAAAGCTTCGCTTATAACTCCAGTGCCAGGTGGAGTTGGAACTACTACAAACGCAATGCTTATGGAAAACCTGCTAGAGCTTTTCCTAGACGTAAAAACTAAATAAGAATACACAGAAAGCTACTCATCATATGGGTAGCTTTTTTTATGCACAAATGCAAGTGCTTACATGATATAATGTTGTTAGTTAAATGGCGAGGTTTTTAAATCAAATGGAGGGGAACACAGTGAATAACGAAGAGTTTCAAATGCTTGTGCTGGAAGCGCTAGGTGGGATCAAAGACGAGATAAGTGGTATCAAGGACGATATGGTCACGATGAAAGGCGAGATAAGTGGCATCAAGGACGATATAGTCACGATGAAAGACGAGATAAGTGGCATCAAGGACGATATAGTCACGATGAAAGACGAGATAAGTGGCATCAAGGACGATATAGTCACGATGAAAAATGAGATAGGTAGTATGAAAGTCGAAATAGGAACGCTAAAAGAAGATATGGGCAGTATAAAGCATGAAATAATAGAAATGAAGGGCGATATAAATATGCTACTGGACCAGACTGCCTGTCTTACGGAATTCAAATCAAAGACAGAAAGCAAGCTTAGCTATTTGGAAGAAAGAGAGATAAGCATAGCTGAAATGGTCGGAGAGCATGAAATAGAGATAAGAACACTGAAGAAAAAAATCGTATAGCAAACTAAAAAATAAGGCTTTCTATATGGAAGTCTTATTTTGCGTAAGAAAGTCGATAGAGGAGGTGAAAAATTGCTGGAGATAAATGGCATAATTCAGGAAATAATATACAAGAACGAAGACAACGGCTACACAATAGCTGTACTTGAGAGCGACGACGATGTGTTGACTGTAGTTGGGAATATGCCTCTTGTTTCAGACGGCGAGAACATATCTGTGGAAGGCTCCTTTATAGTCCACAAGACCTATGGCGAGCAGTTCAAGGTGGAGAGCTACAAGCTGGTGGCTCCAAGCACGGAGTCGGGAGTTATAAAGTACCTCTCTTCCGGGCTGCTTCCAGGAGTCGGGGAGAAGACGGCCGAGAAGATAGTGAACGTGTTTGGAACCGAGGCGTTGGACATAATACAGTATAACCCCGAGAGGCTCTCTGAGGTGGAGGGCATAGGCAAGAAGAAGATAGAGAAGATAGCCGACTCGTTTGTGGAGCAGAGGGAGCTAAAGGAAGTCGTGATGTACCTTCAAAACTTCGACATAAATCCGAACTTGGGGATGAAGATATACAAGAAATACGGAAGCGAGACTATAGCCAAGATAAACCAGAATCCCTACAGGCTGTCGGAAGAAGTCTACGGAATAGGTTTCGGACTTACAGACAAGATAGCCCAGAACATGGGGATTGCGAAAGACTCAAGCTACAGGATAAAAGCCGGAATAGTGTACGCCCTGAACAAGAGCGGGATAGATGGACATACCTATCTGCCAGAAGAGGAGCTACTGGCCAGAGCCGCTGAGATACTTAGAATAGACAGAGAACTTATAGAGCAGGGGATAATGGATCTGGCAGTGTCTCAGAAAATTCAGATAGAGGTGTTCGATGGAATCAGGGCAGTCTACAGCATGATTCACTACAACGCAGAGACAGGTGTAAGCAAGAGGATAGTCGAGCTGTCGCAGTCAGAGATAGCGCCGCTAGATGTGGATATAGAGGAAGAGATAGAGCGGCTGGAAGTTGAAAATGGCATGGAATTTGCCAAAAATCAGAAAAAGGCCATAAGGGAGTCGATTTCAAACGGAGTTCTAGTAGTTACAGGGGGACCCGGTACAGGAAAGACGACCACCATAAACAGCATAATAGACATATTCGAGGAAAACAAGCTGGAAGTCATACTGGCGGCCCCTACCGGAAGGGCAGCAAAGCGAATGTCGGAGGCCACAGGAAGAGAGGCCAGCACCATTCACCGCCTGCTGGAGTACACCTTCGGCGACGATACAATAGGCATGTACTTCGGGAAAGACGACGGAGCTCCAATAGAGGCGGACGTCATAATAGTGGACGAGGTCTCGATGGTGGACATAATCTTGATGAACAGCCTTCTTAAAGCCATAACACCTGGCACAAGGCTAATAATAGTAGGGGACACGGACCAGCTTCCGTCTGTAGGGCCGGGGAACGTGCTGAAAGACATAATAGAGAGCAAGATAATCCCTGTAGTAAAGCTGGACGAGATATTCCGCCAGGCCAAGGAAAGCATGATAATAGTCAACGCCCACAGGATAAACAGCGGGGAGAAGCCGTACCTGAACCAGAAGGGCAAGGATTTCTTCCTCATAAGGGAGTCAGACCCCGAGAGCATAGTGGAGACAGTGTTGGAGCTTGCAAAGTATAGACTTCCGAAATTCAATGGCTATGATTCCATGAGAGACATACAGGTGCTTTCATGCAGCAAAAAAGGCGATGTCGGCGTGAACATACTGAACAAGAAGCTACAGCAGGTGTTGAACCCGCCCAAGCACTACAAGCCCGAGAAAAAGGTGGGCGAAGCACTCTACAGGGCTGGAGACAAGATAATGCAGATAAAAAACAACTACAATACAAAGTGGAAGCGAGTATCGCAGGGCAGAGTCATAGGCGAGGGAGAGGGAGTCTTCAACGGCGACCTTGGATATATAGTCTCTATGGACATGGAGGAAGGCGAGCTTCTAGTCGTATTCGATGACGACAGGGAAGTGGTGTACAAGTTCAACCAGCTGGACGAGATAAGGCACGCCTACGCCACGACTGTCCACAAGAGCCAGGGAAGCGAATTTCCAGTAGTCATAATGCCCATATACTGGGGACCGCCGATGCTACTCACCAGAAATCTGCTCTACACCGGAATTACCAGAGCAAAAGAGATGGTGGTGCTGGTGGGAATGGAAAAGTACCTAGACTACATGATAGGAAATGACAAGATAACAGAACGCTACTCGGGACTAAAGAAAAGGCTTGAGAGGATATACGATTACATCGTGAGATAAAGGAGATGCTTGGATTGAATATTCTGGAGCGCTTGCTGGATCTGCTGTACAGAGAGAAGGACATCTGTTTTGTATGTGGCGACCATATTCCCAGGCTTTCGGGACATATATGTGCAGATTGCAGAGACGATCTAAGCTTTGTAGGGCCGAAAAGATGCAGCATATGTGGGATTTCGCTTAGAGCGTACAGAGACGACAAGCTGTATCTCTGCCGGGACTGCGAGGTACGCCCGAAGCACTTCGAGAAAGCTGTAGCCCCGCTTGAGTACAGCGGACTTTCGAGAAAGCTTATACGCGAATTTAAATACCAAGATGAACTTCACTACAAGAAGATGTTTGGAGAGATGATAGTGCAGAAAATTCTGGATTCGGATATGGAAAATGCGGACCTGGTGCTGGGGGTTCCACTGAGCTTGAAAAAAGAAAACAAGAGAGGCTACAACCAGGCCAAACTTCTTTCAGATTACATATCCAAAAAGCTGGGTATAAAATCCGGAGAAGGGTTGCTTTTAAGGACGACAGACACAAACGTTCAAAACGTACTTGGAAAAGCCCAGAGGATAAAAAACTTAAAAAACGCCTTCGCCGTGGCTAGTCCTGATAAAATAAAGGGTAAATCGATACTTTTAATAGACGATATATATACTACAGGAGCGACTGTAGACGAATGCGCCAAGACGCTTCTGGAGTGCGGAGCAAATTCAGTGACTATAGCGACAGTGGCAACAGCTGTCGACAGGAAATACAAGGAGGAATAAAAATGGATCTTAGAAATTGCAGAAAATGTGACAGAATGTATGGATATGACGGCATAGACCTATGCCCTAAATGCAGAAATGACGACTCGGCGGAGCTGAAGCTTGTAAAAGACTATCTATACGACAACCCTGGGGCTACAATAAAGAAAGTCTCAGAGGAGACTGGAGTAGAACACAGCAAGATACTCAAGTTTCTGAGGGAAGAGAAGATAGAGATATCCGCAGACAGCGAGAATATGATTCTAGACTGCGAGAGATGTGGAACGCCTATAAGAAGCGGAAGGTACTGCGACAGATGCGTAAACGAGCTGAAGAGCGAGTTTAAAAACATAGCACAGTCTATGACAGAAGCCAACAAGCCTAAAGAGACTCCTAAAAAAACAGGGGATAGGCTGTTTGTAGCCGACAGGCATAAAAAATAGAAAAACTTAAAGGAACCCCCCGTGTTTGCCGATATTTCTTTTAGAAGATCATGGCGCATAGGGGGTGTTTTTTTTGAATATAAATGGAGTTGGGAGAATGATGGAAGTCTACGCTGGAAACAGCTACGGCAAATCTGTTCAGGAGTCCCCAAAAACAGCTAAAAGAGATGAACTTCAGCTTTCATCTAGCGCTAAGTTTCACCAAATTGCAATGGCAGAGCTTAAAAATGTACCGGACGTAAGAGAAGACAAAGTGGCTGCCATAAAGGCCAGCATCGAATCCGGGACTTACAGTGTAGACTCGAAAGCCATAGCCGAGAAGATGTACAAAATGTCGAAGGGAATCTACTAGGAGAAAAACTATGAGAGAATTGGAAATTAAACTAAAGGAAACAATGAACAGAGAGCTGGAGGCCTACAGAGAGATACTAGAGCTTGCAAAAAGGAAGACAGAGATTCTAAAAGAGAGCAAGGTCACGGAGCTTGAGCTTCTGACTCTAGACGAGAGAGCCAAGGTGGAAGAGATAAACAGCATAGAAGGTGAAAGAGAGCATATAGCAAGAGGTCTTGCCGACAGTTTAGGAGTAAACGAAAGGCTGGACCTCTCTACTATGTCGCAGTATTTTACAGAAGAGGGCAGAGCGGAGTTTTCCGAGATAAAGTCGGATTTTGTAGAGACAATAGAGGAGCTGAAGAGGGTCAACAGCCTGAACGAGACGCTTATAAAAGACTCTCTTGAATACATAGACTTCAGCTTGAACATCATGACGTCGGCCACCGTCGGCGGAGGGTACAGCCAAAAGGCAGATGACGCACAGAGCACAAGCAAGAAAAATCTATTCGATTTCAAAGCGTAAGGGGGCGAATTTATGTCAGGACTATTTGGAAGCCTTGGACTAGGCATTTCAGGATTATCAGTTAGCAGAAGGGGGCTTGAAACGGTCTCGCACAATATATCGAATGCAGACAACCCTGCATATACAAGGCAGCAGGCCATAAACGCTGAGTCGCGCCCAGTATACATGGGGTACGGATTCTCTCCAAGAGGCTCAGAGACACAGCAGATAAGGCAGATAAGAGACGAGTTTCTGGATACGAAACTTAGGAGAGAGTACTCAAGCGAAGCCTACTGGAGAGGAAGGCAGAAGGTGCTTTCGCAGATAGAGACCATAATGAATGAAAAAGGTGTAATAGACGACGAAGTGGAAGGCGGGCTTGGAAAGATACTGGATGACTTCTGGACAGCTTGGAACGAGGTCGCAAAAGAGCCGGACAATATGACTGTAAGGGGAGTGCTGAAGGAGAGGGCCAACGCCTTTGTGACGACTGTAAATCATATGTACAAGCAGCTGGACAACCTTCAGATAAATTTGAATATAGAGGTCAGGGATCTAGTAGACGAGACAAACCAGCTTACTAAAGACATAGCTGATTTAAACAAGCAGATAGTTGCAGCCCAGCAGGGAAAAGAAGTGCCAAACGACTTAAGGGACGCCAGGAACCAGATGGTGGACAGACTTTCACAGCTGTTAAACGTAAGCCATTACGAAGACGAGAAAGGCAACGTAAACGTGGCCCTAAACGGAATAAACATAGTGCTTGAGGACAGTTTCAGAGAGTTCGAGTATAAGGACAGTACTGAGACCGGCGCAAATGGAATGGTCGACGTATTTATGAAAGGCGAGAAAGATCCTATGAAAGTAGGGAAAGACCTGAACGGTGGAGAATTGGCGGCCATACTTGAGGCCAGAGGTATAGGAGACAAGCCACTAGGCACTAACTACTATAAAGAAGCGATACCTACAATGAAAGCGCATCTAGATGAATTGGTGAGGACTATAGCAGGGGCGATAAATGAGGAGCATAAAAAAGGATATGATATAAATGGAGATAGTGGTAACTACTTCTTTGAGGCTGAAAATGGCTCTAAAGATATAAAAGATATAACAGCAAGGAATATAAAACTGGCATTTACAAGTCTTGACGATATAGCAGCAGGGCAAACTGAAGGGTATCTTGGTGATGGAAAGATAGCAGAAAAGATAGCTGCTTTGCGGGATGGAATGCTTTATGGAAGCACTACAGATGCAAAGTTAAAGCCAGGGACTCCCGAATATAATGCCATGACTAGAACTCTTACAATGGAGCAGTACTACAGAGATATGATACTGGACCTTGGTGCGGCTGGAAGAGAAGCCATAAATATGGGTGAATTCCATGCAGACGTAATAGCACAGTGCGAAAACAGTAGGGCTTCAATGTCCGCGGTGTCGCTAGACGAGGAAATGACAGAGATGCTTAAGTTTCAACATGCATACTCTGCCAACAGCAGATTTATAAACGCTATAGACGAGATGCTGGATGTAATAGTGAACAAAATAGGAGCATAGAAGGGGTGGAATAGATGTCTTGGTTAGGATTTAACACAGCCGTTTCAGGGCTTATGGGCAGCCAGAAGAAGATACATGTGGCAAACCACAATGTGGCCAGCGCAGAACGTGAAGGATACTCAAAGCAGGCCACTTATGAAAGGTCCAATACGGCTCTAAGGCTTCCAGGTGTGGGATATATGGGCACAGGGAACAATATATACGATATAAAGCGTGTGCGAGACGCATATGTAGACTTTAAATACAGAAAAGAGAACTCCCCAGCTGGAGAGTGGCAGGTCAAGAGACAGGCACTTACAGAGCTAGAAGGGATACTCAAGGGAACTAGAGAGCACGGGATAAACGTGTCGATAGACGAGTTCTTCAGCTCACTAGAAGACCTGTCCACAAACCCAAGCGATAACTCATACAAGATGAGCTTTAGGCAGAAAGCCGAGGCGCTTGCTGTAAGGCTTAACGAGACGGCCCAGAGCTTTAACAGAAAACAGGCAGGACTGAATATAGAGGTTGGAGCAAAGATAAAGGAAGTAAACGACATTACAACTCAGATAGCCAATATAAACGGGCAGATATTCAGGATGGAGATAGACGGAAGGCATGCAAATGACCTTAGAGACCAGAGAGACCTTCTTGTGGATAAGCTATCCAAGATAGTGGATATAGACACGTCAGAAGACAACAATAAGTTTACTGTAAAAGTCGGTGGCACTACGATGGTGGACCATGACTACACTAAGCAGTTTAAGTATCCACCGAGGACTGAAAAAAGCAAAATAGACGAAAAACAGTTTATGTATCAGCTTGAGTGGGAAGACGGAGACAAAGTAAATCTCCATTCAGGAGAGCTTAAAGGACTTATAGAAGCCAGAGATGGAGATGGAGCATCTGTGTCTTCTTTCAAGGGAGTGCCATACTATGTGGAAAGACTGGACGAGTTTGCAAGAGGATTTGCAAAGAAGGTAAATGAGGTATTCGAGGCCGGAGTAAATAACAAAGTAACTCCAGCCGTAACAGATATAAAGCTATTTACAAAAGATGGGGTAGAGTCTGGAAACTTCACAAATTATAGTGAACTAAAAGCTGGAAATATAAAGCTTTCAGGAGAGGTTTTATCTAGCTTAGATTATATAATGACAAGTGAAACAGGACTTCCAGAAGATAATAAACTTGTAAAAGAGATTATAGACTTAAGGGATGATAAAACGTTTTTTGAAAAAGGGACAGGTACACCGCCTGTTCCAGCCTATTCCGGAACACCAGAGGACTTTCTTACATCAATAATATCTACGCTTGGAACGGATTCGCAGTATTCGGACAGAATGGACAAGAACCAGAGTGCTATAATGGACAATATAGAAAACCAGAGGCTTTCGATTTCAGGCGTGGACCTCAATGAAGAAATGAATAACGTTGTAAGATTTCAGCAGCTGTATTCTGCTTCTGCCAGGATGATAACGGTATTTGATGAGATATTCCAAAAGACTATAAACAACCTTGGAATAGTGGGAAGGTAGGTGTAAAATATGAGAATAACTAACGGAATGATGAGTAAGAATTTGCTAAACAATCTTCAGCTTAATATGAAAAGAATGAGTAGGCTGAACGAGCAGGCAGCTTCAGGAAAGCTTTTCGACAGGCCGTCAGATGCTCCGGTGGCTATGGCAAAAAGCCTTAAACTATATACAGACGTGTCTAGAGTTAACCAATACGAGAGAAACCTGAGAGATGCGCAATCATGGCTTCACAGTACCGAAGATGCACTTCATGAAGTAGGAGAAATACTGCACAGAGCCAGAGAGCTAGCTGTAGATATGGCGAATGGCACTAAGACAGAAAGCGATACTCAAAAAGCAGCAGAGGAGATAAAGCAGCTTAAAGATCAACTTATAAAGCTAGCAAATACAACACATGCAGGTAGAAGCATATTTACAGGCTTCCAGACGGATAAAAAACTTTTGAATGATGATGGGACTTATGATATAAACTTGGGAAAAGATGCTTCAGGAGCTTTGATAAATGAAGTTTCAGTCTATAATGTTGGCGTTGCGGAGAGTATGGAGATAAATATGTTAGGATCAAGGCTTTTTGGAGTTGTAGATGACACAGCCCCAAATACTAAAGATGTTTTACCGACTGGGGAAGCAACTAAACTAGATGTTGCAAAGAATGAAAAGAGCCATTTTATAAATGTATTCGACCACTTGATATCAGCCATGGGATTAGATGGGGGAGATGGTAGTGTTGGTGGAAATGGGATAGAAAATAAATTTGATCAAACCAAGATATCGAGTCTTATAGGAAATATAGACGAGCTTAAGGAAAATGCCCTAACCCTTAGAGCCGAAGTAGGAGCTAAGACAAACCGCCTTGAAATGACGAGCAAAAGACTTTCGTCGGAAGAACTTAATTTTACTACAGTGCTTTCGGAAAATGAGGATGTAGATGAAGCAGAGATAATAATGAAGTTTAAGATGGCGGAGGCAGTCTACAATGCTTCACTTGCTATGGGTGGAAAGACTATACAGCCTACATTAGTGGACTTTTTAAGGTAGTGAGATTTTAGTAAAGTTATAAGCTCCACAGCGAATTACGATTCTAGAAATTATTACGAACCGCTCAAATGCAGAGTCCGGAACTCGCTATAGCTCAAACACCGGACTAAAGCGCATTTTTGCTTGTTCGATACTTTCAAAGAATCTCCATTATGCTTGTCGCTTTGATAACTTTATTAAAAGTATATTGAGCTTAAGGGAAGGTTTATACGATAGAGAAGAGGTGATACTATGCTTAGTATAACGAGCACACCAGGAAGAATAGGAATACAGACGACTAACGCAAAACTTGAGCTGCATAGCCCAAAGGGTGAGCAGAGCATAACCACTACAAAGCCCCAGCTTAGGATAAATGGAAGTTTTCCTAATATACAGATAGAGAAGAGCCAGACCAATTACGAATATGGAATAAGAACTTCACTTGAAATACTGGAAGAAGGGGCTAGCCTGGGCAAACAAAGTGCATATCAGGCGATAGGAAGGATTGTTAGTGATGGAAACAGGCTTAAGGATATAAGAATAAGAGTCCCCGCCGCAGTGCCGGAACTTGCTATGCAGAACTCACAGCAGCCACAGGGAAGCTTAGATATAAAATTAATAGGGACGACCAGGCCGAAGACAGAAGTCGTTGGAGGATATGATATAGACTTTGAGCTGGGTACTGTAAATGCTGAATATACCCCAAGAAAAGTAGAAGGCAATTATACTGCCGGAAAAGTGGAAGTTTATATGCAGCAGTATCCGGATATAAATATATCGTACAATATAGACACAAGCGCCTAGGGGGAATACGATGGAAGATAAGATAATAACGTTCAAAGAGGGGATACCGGGGTTTGAAGATTACAGAGACTATGTGCTGGTGATTAACGAAGACGAGGAAAATCCGTTTCATAAGCTTCAGTCAGTAGAGGAGGAGTCGATTGGCTTCTATGTAGTAAACCCATTTCTGATAATAAATGACTATGACTTTGAACTTAAGGAATCCACAATAAAATTGCTTGAGATACAGTCCGAAAAG
The DNA here is from genome assembly GCF_001855385.1 of Andreesenia angusta. Lineage (NCBI taxonomy): Bacteria > Bacillati > Bacillota > Tissierellia > Tissierellales > Gottschalkiaceae > Andreesenia > Andreesenia angusta. The sequence goes on from NZ_MKIE01000006.1 coordinate 124,573, forward strand.
GATCTTGCTGTACTATCTATAGTGAAAATACCGGGGAAATTGGAAGATATGACAGTAAATCTTTCAGCGCCTATAGTCATAAATTCGAAATCAAAGCTTGGAAAGCAGATAGTGCTTGACGACAGCAGATATAGCGTAAGGCATAGAATCTATAGCGGAGAGACAAAGTAATGCTGGTACTCACTCGGAAGCTAAACGAAAAGATAGTTATAGACGGGAATATTGAAGTTGAAATTCTTGGAATAACAGACGGCAAGGTGAAGCTGGGTATATCGGCCCCAAAAGACATAGAGATACACAGGGGTGAAGTCTACCAAGAGATAATAGAGTCAAATAAGTCTTCGGTTAACTCAGAGGTAGATATAAACTTGCTTAAAAATATATTGAAAAAATAAGAAAAAATGCTAAAGCCGGGACATCTCGTTCCGATAATAATATCAAGTAAGCAAGGATGCTTACTATAAAAAACAAAATTCAGGGAGGAAACTAAAATGAGAATTAATAACAACATGTTAGCAATGAATACTCACAGACAGATGGGTATAACAGGAACAAACCAGTCAAAGTCAATGGAGAAGCTATCTTCAGGACAAAGAATCAACAGAGCAGGAGATGACGCAGCAGGGCTTGCAATCTCGGAGAAAATGAGAGGGCAGATAAGAGGTCTTAATATGGCATCTAAAAATGCTCAAGATGGTATCTCTATGATACAAACAGCAGAGGGTGCTCTAAATGAGACTCAAGCGATACTTCAGAGAATGAGAGAGCTTGCAGTTCAGTCAGCAAATGATACAAATGTATCAGTAGATAGAACTGAAATACAAAAAGAGATGAACCAGTTGGCTGATGAGATAGACAGAATCGGTAACACAACTGAGTTCAATACACAGAAACTACTTAATGGAGACAAAGTAGGACTTAAGGATAAGATAAATGGGGCAGCGACGCTAGACTTGAATACAGCGGCTAATGTTACTGCTAACGCACTTTCAGCAACATCACTAAATAACATAAGTGAAGAGGGAACTATAGTAATAACTCGTACTAGATCTACAGCAGGTGCAACAGCAGCTACTCTTATGGGAGACTTTACCATAGGAGATCCTAATGGAATGTCATTAACGGGCTCTGGAAATGGCGGTGTAATTGGTATAAAGGGAATAGGAACGGCGAGTGGATTAGCTTTAAACAATATGAGTGGTATGAAGGTTGGAGACAGCATAACTATTAAAGTAACTAAAATGCAAGCGGCTAAAACAGATGCAACTAAAGCACTTGCATTCCAAATAGGAGCAAACTCTGGACAGAGTATGCTAGTTGGAATAGAAGATATGAGAGCTAGTTCGCTAGGAGTTAGAAATGGGACAGCAGCGGTTGATGTAAGCACATATCAAAAGGCTACAGCTGCAGTAACATCGGTTAACACTGCTATAGAAAGAGTATCAGCTCAGAGATCACAGCTTGGAGCATTCCAAAACAGACTAGAGCATTCCATAAAGAACCTAGATACATCAGCTGAGAATCTTCAGGCTTCTGAATCTAGAATCAGAGACGTAGATATGGCTAAAGAGATGATGAACTTAACTAAGCAAAACATCCTTCAGCAAGCGTCTCAAGCAATGATGGCTCAAGCGAATTCTGCACCGCAGGGAGTGCTTCAACTCTTAAGGTAAGTGAATTTAAGGGTCCCATAGAGAGTAATCTTTAGTGGATAATCGGGTGAATTGCTGGAACTTCCTAAAGCCCACTTCCCTACAACATAATCTGAAAAGATAAGTGTGAAAGGTTGAAAAGAAGAGGGATAATACAATGGATAATCAGCAGCCAAGCTCCTATACTGAAAGGTTGGAGAAGGTTCAACGACTAGGGAATACGGCCTAAGGCAGATAAACTGTACGGCTATGAATCCTGTAGGACTGGGGTGGTCCGAAGTGCCCGACAGCCAGGAAACTGGTTGAAGATATAGTCTGGCAGATGGTGAAAGCCAACTGGTGGTCCGCAAGCAAACCAAGCACCTCAAGGAGTACTACAACTTCTAAGATAGTTAAATATGATTTTAATAAAAATATCCAAAGTTTTGACTTTGGATATTTTTTTATTGTCGTTAATATATAGAGCAACTTTGCCGATACTATAATTATAAGACATATAAGGTTAAAAGGGAGAACTGCTATGAATGAAGAAGTTGCAAGTATCTTAAACAAAATAAATGAAAATATATTTGAATATAAAGTTGATGAACTAAATAAGAATATAGTTGATTTGATAGATTATATTCAATTGATATTAAAAGAAGTTGACAGTAAGTATTTGGATATCATTTTAAATATATTACTAGAACTTGAAAATGCATATGAAAATAAAGACTATCTTCTATACTCTGATATCATAGAGTATGAACTTAAGAGTGTCATATCTGAGGTGAGAAAATGAGTTGTTTTAAAGAAAACTTAAACTTTTTGAAGCAGAGTAGTGAGTCTCTTTATAATACTATAAAAAAAGAGGAACCTATATTTAATGTGAAAGTACATCCTGTAGAAAATCAGGATAACTACTATGTGAAGAATGAAGACAGAAATTGTTTTCTACACAGTATATATAATATTAATAGAGAAATGGAATGGAACTTTAAGCGCGTACCGGAGGATGTAGAAAACATAATTTTATTTGGACTTGGGTGTGGACACTATGTTGATTATATAAGCCGTAACTATAAAAATTTAAATAAAGTTATTGTAGTAGAACCAAGCTTAGATATATTTAAAAAGCTTTTAGAGAAGAAAAGTTTGTACGATATGTTAGAAAATATTGATACAGTTACCTTTATTATAAACAAAAGCATTGAGGATTCTACATCTATAATAATAGAGATGCTTGAAAAAAATTTAAAGAGAAAGACATCTATAGTTTATAACTTATCGTATAAGTCACTATTTGAAAAATATTTTAATAGTGTTGAAGAATACTTAGTACAGTATATCAGAAATACAATGACTAATAATGCGACTACAGAGAACTTTAAATACAAGTGGATAATAAATACTTTTAGAAATCTTAAAAAAGACAACTTGCTTCCTATAGATGAATTTAAAGAAGAATTTCAAAATAAGACAGCAATAATGGTGTCGGGAGGCCCTTCATTGGAAAAAAATATGCACTTGCTTAAAAAGGTCTATGATAAATCTGTAATATTTGCTGTAGGAAGTGCAATAAAGATACTCGATAGTAACGGTATAGTTCCTCATTTTAGAGTAACCATAGATGGAAGTGAAGGGCAATTAAATATATTCAAGGAAATAGATACTAAAGTATGCCCATTGATATTTTCAGAATCTTCTTTTTATGGGATATCTGAAATTTATAAAGGTAAGATGTTCAAAATAGCTTTAAAAAGTGATTTTATGGCCAAGTATATATATGATAAATCTAAAATAGAATATAAAGAAATAGAGATAGGAAATTCGGTTGCAAATATTACACTTGACATTATTTGCAAAATGAAATTTAAAAAAATTATATTTATTGGACAGGATTTATGTTATTCAGAGAATAGATTATATGCAAAAGGGTCTTGGACACAAGAAATCATAAAGATTGATGAAGGTCAAAGAACAAACTTTGTTGAGGAAAAAGATATACATGGAAACTTGGTGTATACTACTATACCATTCTTAAATATAAAAAAATCTATTGAAATGAAAATTAGAGATAATAAAGATAAAATTTTCATAAATGCTACGGAAGGAGGATTACGCATAGATGGAACGGTTGAAAAAAATATGCAAGATATTTTGGAAAGCTTAGAAAGTCAAAAAAATTATTTAAGAATTGACGAATTCTTGAATAAAATAAGATTAAATAATAGTGATATAAAATATGCAAAAAAAATAGGAAATGGAATATCAATATTTGGAACTGAGTTAGAGCAAATATTGGAAATGAATAACTGCATAGTGGACAGACTAAGAAATATAAATACAGAGGAATTACAAAAAGATACTTTAAGAGATATTTTAGAAGAAGTGAAAAAAAAAGAAAAGTATATAAAAAATAATATTTTGTACAGGAAAGCTATAAAACCATATGTTGGGAAAATGCTAGACATTATAGAATATAGTATTAGTTCAAAAGATATAGGAAATACAGAAGATTCTAAAGAGCAATTTAAGATATTAGTGAATAGGGCAATTGAACTAAGAGAATATTTGGACTTAGTAAATGCAATGGTTGAAGAATTCAAAGGAAAAAGGAGATTAAATATAAAGTATGAAGAATAGAATACTTTAGTTTTAATCCTAAGAGAATATAAAAAATAAAGTATTCTTAATGAAACTTTTAAATGATAATATAAGGAATACTGTGAAAAAACTTAAAGTGGGAGAAAATAAGATAAATGAAAGTTTTTAAAAATAGAATTGGCCCAGATATCATATTAACGCATTGGATGCTCTACTTTAAAGGACTAAAAAAAATATTATACAGAAAGATGAATAAAGTGGGGAAAAATGTAGAAATAAGGCCATTTGTAACAATTGTAGGAACAGATAATGTTGAAATTGGAGACAACGTAACATTAAGGCCATTTACTAGTATATATGCAGAAAATAACGAAAACAAGAGAGTTTTAATAGAAAAAGATGTGCTCATAGGACCAAATGTTTATATGACAACGAGTAATCACGAATATAGAAATCCAAATAAAAAAATTTGTGAACAAGGACATAGATTTGATAATATTGTAGTAAAAGAAGGAGCTTGGATAGGATATGGCTGTATAATATTACCGGGCGTAACAATAGGAAAACATAGCGTTATAGGAGCGGGTTCAGTAGTTACGAAAAGCATAGAAGACTATAGTGTGGCAGTAGGGTGTCCAGCTAGAGTTATAAAATCGATAAAATAATAGGTATTAGTACATCAGGATTAATTAATCATAAAATTCCATAAAAAGCGCTTAAAAAGGGGACGTCTTTCAGTAGAATGGTAAGTATGTACACTAAATCATGCTGAAAGGAAGTCGTCCTTTTATAAAAAGGGTTAGCATAAAATTAGAATGCATTCAATCATTTGAAACTAGCGCTGAGGTAGTCAAGCAGAAAGATTCAAATTTAAGAAGATCCGGTAGTCAGCAGAAATTATCACCGTTAGAGCAGGAATGATTCAGAAAAGGAGCTCTCGGCTTATGGACAGTCAGAATGAGGGGATTTAAGGTATAGGAGACCCTGTTAGACATGGGAGATTTGAAGCTATAAGGAAAATGGGGAAGATACAGACCGAAAAAAGGAAATCGACAAGACGTTTTCTTTGGTTCACCCAAAAACCTTGTAGCTAGGCACTAGATGCGAACTCCGTCCATCATTGCGCTTCTTAGGACTTTGAATAACTGTGAAAAGAAGAGCATTAGAGAGAATTATTAAGATTAGATAGGGAGGGAGATTGCTATTTTGAAAAGAATAAATCCTTTTAAAAAAATATATGACACATGCAATGTCAATAACTCTAGAGAGGTGTTAAATAAATTACCTCAATTTCCAAGATATATAGATATAGAGCTCACTAATCACTGTAACTATAAATGTTTAATGTGTCCAGTAGGAACTGGATCTATGAATAGAAATCAAGGGTTTATGAGTGAAGCAATATTTAATAAAATTTTAGATGAAATAAAGTTGTATAAAACACCACTTAGATTTATAAGGTGGGGAGAACCAACCATTCATAATGAATATATAAATTATATAAAAAAAGCTAAAGAGAATGGTGTAATATGTCATGTAAATACGAATGGAACTATGCTTGAAGAAAAACAAATGAAAAAACTTATTGATATAAAATTAGATAGTATTAAGTTTTCATTTCAAGGAGTTGACAGAAAAACTTATATAGAAATGAGAAATAAAGATTATTTTGATAATCTTATAGAAAATATAAAAAAATTATATGATATAAGAAAAGATAATTACTATCCATACATTCAAGTTTCTACGACTATAACTTATGAAAGTAAAGAGATGGTTGAAAAATTTGTAGGAGACATAGAGCAATATTGTGATATGACCAATGTAGGGAGAACTATTTTAGATAAGATAAATATAGAAAAAGTTAATCTTAATGATTCTGATAAAGCTAGACTCATCGAACTTAAAAGAAAACAAAGTTCTTCAAAAAAAAGGTTTAATTGTTGCCCAGAGGTATTTGATAAGTTATCTATAAATTGGGATGGCACGGTTACAGCTTGCTGTAGTGATTATGATAATCTCATGATAGTTGGAGATCTGAAAAAAAATAGCTTAAAGGAAATATGGCTGTCTGAAAAAATGAATGAATATAGAGAAATTCTAAGTGAAAAAAAGTATGAAAAATTAGAATTATGTAAAAATTGCTATGACTATATGAGTGTTCAGACTTAAATAATAAATAACTTAATTGCAAAATGAAATTGAACTAAATAAAAAAGTCCATAGTGGAGTAATTTTAATATAATTGAATCACTATAAAACAATAATTTACAGGAAGGTGCCCACTGTGAACTATATTAATGATATACCAATGTCAGAAAGAATAAACATAAATATTTCAATTAAGCTCAGACGTGTAACTAATACTACTCGAATCAAGTGTCACAAGAAAATCTTGGGTACCAGTATAAAAGAAAGGTTTGATTCTATTAATGACCGCAACAATTTTGGCCACTGGGATATCAAAACTGTAGTTGGTAAAAAAGGCAAGTCAAAGACTTCGCTGCTTACACTGACTGAGCTGTCAAAACCGATGCTAAAATGGCTCTTCCTCATATTCGGTTAAAATTTCAATCGCCAGAGTACTTGAAAGTTAAAAGCATAGAGTCTAATAAGAATGAAATGCTGATAAACTTTGAGAGTAAGCGAAAGACAATGATATGTCCAAGCTGTGGCGGGGAAACATCGAAACATACAACATATTTAAACAGAACTCTTCAAGATCTATCAATTATAGATAAAGCATTAACCCTGAACATAAGGTTGAAGAAATTTAGCTGTGAAAGTTCTGACTGCTCAAGAAAAGTTTTCAGTGAGTCAATAAGTGAATTAGCAAAAGGAAAGGCAAGAAGAACTTCGAGGTTGAATGACATGATGATTAAGCTAGCCATGACATATAGCGCTGAGGTGGTCACATTCAGGAATTCAAAGTACAAGAAGAGCCGGTAGTCAGCAGAAACTATTACTGTTAGAGCAGGAATGACTCGGAAAAGGAGCTAAGCTGACACCCAGCTTATGGACAGTCAGAACGAAGAAATTTAGGGCATAGGACCCTGTTATACATGGGAGGTTTGAAGCCATAAGGAAATTGGGAGAATTGCAGGCTAAAAAAGGAAACCAACAAGACTTTTTCTTTGGCGTACCCAAAAACCTTGTAGCTAGGCACTAGATGCGAACTCCATCCATCATTGCGCTTCTTAGGACTTTGAATGACTTTGAAAAGAAGAGTATTAAAGAGAATTATTAAGATTAGATAGGGAGGTGATTTTATTAAAAGAGAAATTATGAACATAATTTTAAAAGAAGAGGATACCATAGAAAGTGCTTTAAAAGCATTAGATAAAGGTGCGAGAGGGATACTTTTAGTTGCAGACGACAATATGAAACTGATAGGAACGCTTACGGATGGGGATATAAGAAGAGCTATATTAAAAGGAGCAAAACTATGCGACTCCATAAAGAATATAGCAAATCATAGCCCAGTATGTGTCAAGAATAATGCTACAAAAGAAGAAATAAAAAATACTTTTATAAAGCATGCAATAAATCAGATTCCGGTTGTGGATATAGAAAATAGAGCAGTAGACCTTATAAATATAAACGATATTCTAATAAATGAAGAAAAAGAAAATTATGTAGTTATAATGGCTGGAGGCTTGGGAACTAGGCTAGGATACCTGACGAAAGAGATACCAAAACCAATGCTTCAAATTGGGGGAGAACCAATACTTTACCATATTGTAAATAACTTCAAAAAATATGGTTTTAATAAAATATTGATTTCTGTAAACTATAAATCTGAAATTATAGAAAACTATTTTCAAGATGGAACTGCCTATGGAACACGAATTAAGTATATAAGAGAGGAAAAAAGGCTTGGAACAGCTGGAGGTATAAAGCTTGCTGAAAGCTATCTAGATAAGCCATTCTTTGTAACTAATGGAGATATATTTACTAATCTGAATATGGAAAATATGATGGATTTTCATCTGAATAACAGATTTGATATAACTATAGGTACCAGAAGCTATATGTATAGTGTACCATATGGCGTCATAGAGAAAGATGGTTTAGAGATAAAGTCACTTAAAGAAAAGCCACAGTTAGATTTCACAGTGAGCGGTGGTATATACTGTTTAAATCCTGGACTTATAGATTATATTCCAGAAGATACTTATTTTGAAATAACAGAGTTGATAAATATATGTCTAGAAAAAGGTCTGCGAGTAGGAAATTATGAAATTAAAGAGTATTGGATGGACATAGGGAAAATGGAAGATTACAAGAGAGCAAATGAAGATATAAAAGATAGAGACAAAATAGACGTGGAGATGAAGTAGTATGATAAAAGATAAGAGCATACTGTGCATAGTTCCAGCTAGAGGAGGGTCAAAAGGAATCCCCAATAAGAACTTAAAGAGTTTACTTGGGAAGCCATTGATAGCACATACGATAGAGGAGAGCCTTAGAAGTGTATATATAGATAGAATAATCGTGTCTACAGATTCAGAAGAAATAGGAAAAGTAAGTACAGAATACGGAGCAGAGGTACCGTTTTTAAGACCAAATGAACTAGCTAAAGATGATACTCCTGGCATAGCTCCAGTTGTACACGTGATTAACTGGATAAAAGAAAATGAAAGTATTGCCTACGATTATGTATGCTTGCTTCAATGTACATCGCCTTTAAGAAGAATTGAGCAAGTAGATGAAGCTATAGAGAGAATAGTTGGTGGTGGTGAAGATACTCTAGTAAGTGTATGTGAGAGTAAAGAAAACCCTTATTGGATGAAAGAGATAAAGGACGGATATTTAGAAGAGTTTATAGTGCAAGAAAATCAATACACTAGAAGGCAAGATATTCCTAAGACGTATAGCTTAAATGGAGCTATATATATCGGGAAGACTAAGACTATACTTAAGGAAGGAAACTTTCTTTTAGATAAAACTATTGCTTTTATTATGGATAGAGCAAGTTCGGTAGATATAGATGATATGCTCGACTTTAAATTTGTAGAAATGCTTATGGAGGAGACAAGATGAATACAAACAAAGTATTCATAATTGCAGAAGCAGGTGTAAATCACAATGGAGACTTGGAAATCGCGAAGCAACTTGTAGATATCGCAGTCAAGTCTGGAGCTGACGCCATAAAGTTTCAAAGCTTTAAGGCAGAAAATCTAGTAACGCATGAAGCCCCTAAGGCAGAATATCAAACAAAGACTACTGGAAAGGGAAGTCAATTTGACCTGCTGAAAAAGCTCGAACTTTCTTTAGACAATCACATTTATCTTAAAGAATACTGCGACAGAAAAAGTATAATGCTTTTATCTACACCTTTTGACTTTGAGAGTGTAGAAATTTTAGAAAAAATAGATATACCTATATACAAAATAAGCTCTGGAGATTTAACGAATATACCACTCCTCAAGTTCATAGCTAGAAAAAATAAGCCGATAATACTTTCAACGGGGATGGCCAATTTAGGAGAGATAGAAGATGCTATAGATGCTATAAAAAGTGAAAAAAATGATAAGATAAGTATACTTCATTGCACATCCAACTATCCTACAGAGTATAATAATGTGAATTTAAAGGCTATGATAACTATGAAAGAAGCTTTTAAGCTTCCTATAGGATACTCAGACCACACAGTTGGAACAGAAGTTTCAATAGCGGCAGTTGCTTTAGGAGCTGAAATAATAGAAAAGCACTTTACCCTAGACAAAGAAATGGAAGGACCAGATCATAGAGCGTCATTAAATCCAGAAGAACTTAGAAATATGGTATTAAGCATAAGAAATATAGAGATGTCTCTTGGAGATGGAATAAAAAAGTGTGAAAAGAGTGAAGAAAATACAAGACTAGTTGCTAGAAAAAGCATAGTAGCCTTAAGGGATATAAATGAAAGTACAATACTTACAGAAAGAGACCTAGCATATAAGAGGCCAGGAGATGGACTTCCACCCAAGCTATACATGAATATAGTAGGAAGAAAAGCTTCAAAATATATATCTAAAGATGAGCATATTGACTTTGAAAATACAGAGCAGGTGTGAAAATGAAAAAAATATTAGTAGTAACTGGAACAAGAGCTGAATATGGACTGCTCTACTGGACTATGAAGAGAATAGACGAAGACAAGGATTTAGAGCTTCAACTGGTAGTTACGGGAAGTCATCTAGTTTCAGACTATGGATTTACAGTAAATCAGATTAAAAGTGATGGATTTAAGATAGATGAGGAAATAGACATGATAGTGAGCTCAGGGAAGAAGAGTGCAGTTGTAAAGTCAATGGGTCTTGAACTTATCCAAATGTCTCAGACGTTTGATAGGCTGAAGCCAGATATTCTGTTAATCCTTGGAGATAGATACGAAACATTTATAGCCGCTACTTGCGCTATGATTATGAATATTCCGATAGCACATATGAATGGCGGAGAATCTACTGAAGGTGCACTAGATGAGCAGATAAGACATGCCATAACTAAGATGGCACATATTCATTTTCCAGGTGCGTGGTACTATAAAGAGAGAATAATAAAGATGGGAGAAGAACCTTGGAGAGTACATAACGTAGGACAGGCTGGGGTAGAAAGTATAAAAAGGCTTGAGTTCATGTCTAAAAGTGAGCTGGAAAGCGATTTGGGAATAACTTTAGATAAAAAAACATTTTTAATTACCTATCATCCAGTTACGTTGGAAATAAATGATACAGAGGAACAGGTGGAAAATCTACTAGAGTCGATAAGTAGCTTTGATGCAAATTATATATTCACATATCCAAATGTGGACTTTGGAAGTGATATTATAGTGAAGAAATTAAATAGATTTGTTGAAAAAAATGATAACGCATATATGTTTTATAGTCTAGGTCAAAAAAGATACCTTAGCTTGATGAAATATGTAGACGTAGTAATAGGAAATTCATCGAGTGGGATTATAGAAGCACCTATACTAAGAGTGCCAGTAGTCAATATAGGAGATAGGCAGAAAGGACGGCTTAGGAATACTAATATTATAGATGCGGACTATAAAAAAGAGAGTATAGAAAAGGCAATAGAAAAAGCCATATTTAGCTCTGATTTTAAATCAAAGCTAAATAGCATGAAAAACATATATGGAGAGGGTAGTACGAGTACACAAATAGTAGATATATTAAAAAAAACAAATTTAAATAAAAAAGAGCTACTTTATAAGAAACTAAACTATTAGATATAAGCTTAAAAAGGACAGAGTCTATGGAGAAAATCGTATTAGTAGGTGGCGGCGGGCATTCAAAAGTCATAATAGATATAATCAAAAGTAGAAATGATTTTAAAATAGTTGGAATAACAGATAATAGAAACTCAGAAGAGGTTTTAGATATTCCAATTATAGGAGATGACACAGCTTTAAAGGGTATATATAATGGCGGAGTAAATAATGCGTTTGTATGTATAGGGGCCATAGAAAACACTAAAATCAGAAGTGTAATTTATGAAAATCTTAAGGTAATGGGCTTTAAGTTACCCATACTGATACATAGTTCTGCTTATGTATCTCCGTATGCTAAAATAGGGAAAGGTACATGTATCATGAATAGAGCTGTAGTTAACCCAGATGCTATAGTTGGGTGCAACTGTGTAGTAAATACAGGTGCTATATTAGAGCACGAATCTGTAATAGGCAATAATGTTCAGATAAGCCCTGGAAGTGTAGTTGCAGGTGGAGTGGAAATAGGAAGAGATAGCTTTATAGGAATAAACGCCAGTATAATACAAGGAGTAAAAATAGGAGCGAGTGTTATTGTTGGAGCTGGATCAGTAGTTATAGAAGATGTCCCAGATAACTGTGTAGTAGTGGGAAACCCAGCTAGAATAATCAAATATAAATAGAAAAGGTGATTTGGTGGACTTGAAAAAAAAGAAAATACTTGTAACAGGTGCTGATGGATTTATAGGGAGTCACTTAGTAGAAAAGCTAGTTAGTCTAGGATCAGAAGTTACAGCACTAGCACAGTATAATTCATTTAATACATGGGGCTGGCTGGATACAGTCGAAGATAGAATCAGAAAAGAAGTGAAAGTGGTTACAGGTGATATAAGAGAATACGATGGAGTAAAGAGAGTTGTTAAAGGTCAAGATGTAGTATTTCATCTAGCAGCGCTTATAGCTATACCATACTCATACTTGTCGCCGATGGCATACGTGAGAACGAATATCGAAGGGACAACTAATGTGCTAGAGGCTTGTAGAGATTATGATGTAGGGAAGATAGTTCATACCTCGACATCTGAAACATATGGTACAGCACTTTATGTTCCGATAGATGAAAAGCATCCTATGCAAGGGCAGTCGCCATACTCATCTTCTAAGATAGGAGCAGACAAGATGGCAGAGAGTTTCTATAAAAGCTTTGACACTCCAGTAGCTACGATTAGGCCATTTAACACTTATGGACCAAGACAGTCAGCAAGGGCAGTGATACCTACAGTTATTAGTCAAATATTATCGGGAAAAAAGAAAATAGAGTTGGGAAGTTTGACACCAACTAGAGATTTTAACTATGTGAAGGATACAGCAGAAGCGTTTATAAAAGTGGCAGAAAGCGACAAAACGATAGGACAAGTTGTAAACGCAGGGTCTAATAAAGAAATAAGTATTGGAGATTTGGTAGAGAAAATAATAAAGATAAGTGAAAAAGAAGTCGAGATAGTATATGACGAGCAAAGAATAAGGCCAGAAAAAAGCGAAGTAAACAGACTTTTGGCAGATAACTCAAGAATAAAAGAGCTGACAGGATGGAAGCCAAGCTATACTCTTGACCAAGGGCTTAAAGAGACGATAGAATGGATAGGCGAAAATTTAAATTACTTTAAGTCGGATATATATAATCTTTAAAGGTTGGGAAGTGAATATATGATACCGTTGTGTATACCTAAAGTGTCAGGGAATGAATGGAAGTATATTAAGAATTGTCTAGATACAAATTGGATATCTTCAGTTGGATCCTATGTAAATAAGTTTGAAGAGCAATTTAAAGAATACGTAAATTCGAAGTCAGCAATAGTTACTATGAACGGAACATCAGCATTACAGCTAGCGCTTTTAACCTTAGGAATAGGAAAAGGTGATGAAGTAATAGTACCATCTATGACATTTGTGGCCTCAGTCAATCCGATTATATATGTAGGGGCAGAGCCTGTATTTGTAGACGTAGATAGAGACACGTATGTAATGAACGCTGAAAAAATAGAAGAGCTTATAACAGATAGAACCAAGGCAATAATTCCTGTACACATATACGGTCATCCTGTAGATATGGACAGAGTAAACGAAATAGCAAAAAAGCATAACCTTTTCGTTATAGAAGATGCGACTGAAAGCCTGGGATCGACTTATAAAGGAAAACATACAGGAACCATAGGGGACTTTGGTTGTTTCAGCTTTAATGGAAATAAGCTTATAACCACTGGAGCAGGAGGTATGCTAGTAACGGATAACAAAGATTTGGGAGAAAGAGCTAAGTATCTATCAAATCAAGCAAAGACGATAGAGCCGAATGGAGATATGGTACACTTAGACATAGGATATAATTTTAGAATGCCAAATATACTTGCAGCTATGGGGTGCGCCCAGTTAGAGAAGATAGAGGAGTATATAGAGGCTAAAGAATATAATGCAGAATGTTATAACGAACGCTTAAAAGAAGTAACTGGGATAACACTACCAATCCAAAAGGATGGATCTTTCAACGTAAATTGGCTATATGCTATTTTAATAGAAGATCAATTTGGTACAAGCAGAGATGAATTGATACAAAAAATGAAAGAATGTGGAATAGAGACAAGGCCATTCTTTCATCCTCTACATGAGATGGAACTTTATAAAAAGTATAAACGAGGGAGCATGGAAATTACTGAAGAGTTGAAAGGAAAGGGACTGTGTCTTCCGAGTTCTGTGGATTTAAAAAGTGAGGAAATTGAAAAAGTTTGCAAGGCTTTAAGATAAATATACGTTTAGTTTGGACTAGAAATTGTGATTTTTTTAAAAATTCGATTAAACAAGGAGAAAAATATGAAAGTACTAATGGTTGCATATGATAATGATTCATTTCTAACTTGGTTTCCCCAAGGCTTAGCATACCTTGCTAAAGCATGCTTAAACGCAGGACATGATGTTGAAATATACCAACAAGACATATACCACTATCCAGATAGTCACTTGACAGAAAAGCTAGATAGAGATCAGTATGATATTGTCATAGTAAGCGTTATAGGAGGCTACTATCAGTATAGAAAACTAATAAGCCTTTCAGAGGCTATAAATAAGTCTGTCAATAGAGAAAACTTTAAATATTTGATAGGAGGACATGGCCCGGCAGCTGATCCAGAATACTTCTTAAGAAAGACTTCAGCGGACTTTGTTGGAATTGGAGAAGGTGAAATTACAATTGTGGAATTGTTAAATACAATTCAAAAAGGCCTAGACTTTAGAGCTGTAGATGGTATAGCTTTTATGAAAAATGGGAATTACATAAAAACTAATCCTAGAGAGTTAGTTAAAAACATAGATGAAATAGACTATCCGGCATGGGATTTATTTAATATAGATCATTACTCGCTCCTAAGAATGCCAGGTATAGAAAATAAAGAGAGAAGTTTCCCTGTACTTTCGGGTAGAGGATGCACCTTTGAATGTAACTTTTGCTATAGAATGGACAAGGGTTTTAGACCAAGAAGTGCTAAAAGCATAATAGACGAGATAAATATATTGAAAGAAAGATATGCTATTTCATATATAATATTTTCAGATGAGCTTTTAATGAGCTCAAAAGAGCGTACAAGGGAATTGTGTGAAGCTTTTATTGAACATAATGTTGAAGTAAAGTGGGAGTGCAATGGACGACTAAACTACGCAGACGAAGAAATACTACGCTTAATGAAGAAGGCTGGATGTGTGTTTATAAACTATGGAATAGAGTCTTTAGATAATGATACACTGAAAGTTATGAATAAGGCACTGACAAAAGAAGTTATTACGAGAGGAATAGAGAATACGTTAAAAGTAGGCATAAGTCCAGGTTTTAATATAATATATGGGAATATAAATGAACCACTTGAAGCGATAGATGAAGCAGTTGAGTTCTTGTTTAAGTATGATGACCATGCACAGTTAAGAACGATTAGACCAGTAACACCTTATCCTGGTACTCCGCTATTTGAGTATGCTATTGAAAAAGGATACTTAAAAGATATTGAGGACTTTTATGAAAATAAACATACTAATTCAGATCTATTGAGTATAAATTTTACAAAATATTCAGATGAAGAAGTTTATGATAAGTTGAACTGGGCCAATAAAAAGCTTATAGATAAGTA
Organism: Andreesenia angusta; assembly: GCF_001855385.1. Lineage (NCBI taxonomy): Bacteria > Bacillati > Bacillota > Tissierellia > Tissierellales > Gottschalkiaceae > Andreesenia > Andreesenia angusta. The sequence continues at coordinate 140,175 of NZ_MKIE01000006.1, forward strand.
TATTGATAATCAAAAAACGAGTATGATGAAAGTCTGTGATGACCTGTACAGAAATAAAAATTCAGAATTTAGAGGCTTTAGACAGACTTAGTAAATCAATTACAAATGTAAAAATAGACCAGATAAAAATAGTCAAATATAGGTGCTTCCTCATATTCGGTTAAAACCTCACGCTCCAGGGTATGAAAATTAAGGGTGATTAAAATGAACTACGATATAATTTCGGAGATGTTTCCAGAGTATCGTTCAGTTAGTCAATAAATGTCGCAAATTTTATGCTTAATTATCCGACATTATATAGTCTTCTTTTTTCATAAGTGGCTTTCTTGATAGCCGATCTTCTTTCAAGAATCAGGATATCTCTACCC
>NZ_MKIE01000007.1 GCF_001855385.1 Andreesenia angusta
GCCGCTAGATCATTCGAATTCCGACCGAAGTTTTCCTTCGAGTTCTCTCGCTCGACTTGCATGTGTTAAGCACGCCGCCAGCGTTCATCCTGAGCCAGGATCAAACTCTCATTTAAAAAGTTTATCTTGGTCAGTCTTGCTGACTGTTTTTTCAGTTTTTTTGGATGTCTGATCATCCGTTAATTTGATCTCCCTTGCGGGCGATCTTAAGGAATTAACTTGCTTTTTACTGTTCAACTTTCAAAGTTCATCGCAGCCGGCGTTTGTTCCTCGCTGACTACTTTATATACTTTACCATAATCAAAACTATCCGTCAATGGCTTTTTGAAATTATATTTATATAAAATTAAAAAAGCACACCCTCTCTTTATTCAAGCCTTCTCACAAAGACTCCAGGTGTGCTTTTTTCTACTTTTTCTTGCCTATATACTCTTTTATCGTCTTAAATATCTCTGACCCTATCTCAATGTACTTAGATATATTGTCTATGCTTCCTTTAACAGAAGTCGCTGTTTCCTCCACAGTGTCCTTTAAAACCCCAACAGCTTCGCCGACATCTTCTGCTCCTTTGCTGACTGTCTTGGTTATCTTATTTACACTTGAAGTTATGTCACTGGCGTCTTCAGTTATATAGTTCACATTTCTGGTTATCCCAGATATATCTGGACTTATCTCCTCTAAAGTCTCCTTAAAGTCGGATGTTATCTCGTTTACATTAGCTGTAATCAGTGGAATATCCGATATAGTCTTGTCTATAGAATCCTTATTTTCAGATAAGACAGCGCTAATATCTTTTGTGATTTTCGCCAAGTTCTTGAATAGCAATACAAGATAGACGCCTACGCCTATCCCAAGCAAGTAAAGTATAAACTTTAAAAGTTCACTTATTTTTATAGTTCCATCCATCTCTACTTGTTACCCATCTTCTTGTTTTGGTTTTTAGAGTCCTTTTGATCTACCTCTTCTAGCTTCTTTTCAGCTTCTTCAAGCCCTTCTTCTGCTTTTTCCTTGGCGTCACTCTTTATCTCCTCTACCTCTTCAGCTATCTCTTCTTTTTTCTCTTTTAAGTCCTCTTTCAATTCATTTTTCTTTTCCTTCAGTTCCTCTTTCTTTTGCTCTATAGTCTCTTTAGCTTTGTCAGCAACTTCTTTGGCTTTTTCTACAGACTCCTTAACTCCTTTTTTCACAGTTTCAGAAGTATCTTTAGCTTTCTTGGCTATCTCTTCCCTGTTTTCCTTGCCCGATTTTGGCGAGAACAGAAGACCTATCGCCGCTCCTATAGCTGTTCCTATCGCAGTTCCAGTGGCTACATTCTTGGCCTTTTTCTTGTTTTCCTCTTTTCTCTTTTTCTCCTGCATTTTTTTAACTAATTTAAACATAGTTATACCCCCTCGATTTATTTTTCTTTTACCTATATACCCATCTTTATTGTCTAAATTCAAGACTTTTCATTTTTTTATCCAATTTTCTTGCTATGCCATTCCAAGCTTTTTCCAGTATAAGCGGGTACAGTTCTGTAAATTTCTCTCTATCCTTAATCCTGTCTAGCCTAGAAATTTGCCTTTCAATCGCCATCCTAATACCTTCCTCAAACTCTTCAAGCCCATCTTCTACAGGTTCATCTACGTTCTTGAGTTTAGGAAGCTGTACGTACTCTATAAGTCCACTGTCGTTTAAAGCTTCTCCCAGGTACTCATGTATTCCATTTAACCTGCTTACTACCACTCTAAGCCCTGAAGCCAATGCCTCTACAGTAACTAGAGACAGACCTTCATAGAATGATGGAAGCACAAATAAATCGGAGTCTCTGAACAGGTCAGCCAGTTCATCTTGAGACACCTGCCCCTTGAGTGTCAGTTTTTTTTCACACTTTCTTATCTCTGCCATGACCCTTTCGCCTTCCTCGCCTTCTGCATTTCCGACTAGAATAAGCTCCAAATCATCCTCTAGCTTTTCGTAGGCTTTCAAAAGAGAGCTTACCCCTTTTGAGTAGCTGAGCTTACCAACGTATACAGCCTTTACCCTGTCTTTTTTAAGTGTGCTCTCAAGATTTGCGAGGTGAAATTTTTCAGAGTCGAACCCTCCTCCTATCACTTCAATTTTTTCTCTATCTATTCCATACAGCTCTGATATATCCTGCTTTTGTTCACTGCTGAGAGCATAAACCCAGTCAAGTTTTCTACAATTTTTCACTATGTAATCCCTGTACTTGCAACCCTTCTTAAGCTGCCTTATATCTGTCCCATGGCAAAATGCAATTACAGGTATGTCTTTAATCAGCTCTGCCACTAAACCAGTCATGGCCCAAAGGTGATGCGTCACCACTACATCTGGTTTGTAATCCTCTACTGATTCCAGGATTTTTTCTTTGAAACTCTGCTTCCAAACTTCCATCATATCCTCTGTCATATCACAGTACTTCACGCTTTTATATGGCATAGTATCACTCATGCCAGGAATGTTGAATGGAATTTCATCTGTCCCGAACTCTAGCACATACTCTCTTTCAACTCCTATGCCACCTAGGTCGAACTTGTCTCCTGAGTTCACAGCATAGAGTGCACTTTGAATATAGTTTAGTTTAGACAATTCTTTTATCACAGACCTGAAATACACACCACTTCCTGTTCTCTCTGGATACTGCGATATCATATGTAGTACTCTAACATTCAAATTAAATCTCTCCCCTTTAAACAGAAATACAAGGGAGACAGCTAGGTCTCCCTTGTATTTTAATTCTCTTTTCTATTCTTCTGTCTCGCTTTCCTCTAGCTTGTTCTCACCTATAGGCTTCATAGTAGGGAACAGTATTACGTCCCTTATAGACGGCTGATTCGTAAGTATCATTATAAGCCTGTCGATTCCTATTCCAAGACCACCTGTAGGCGGAAGACCTACCTCTAGAGCCCTTATAAAGTCCTTGTCCATCATATGGGCTTCATCGTTTCCAGACTCTCTCTCTTCTATCTGCTTTTCGAACCTTCCCTTTTGATCTATTGGATCGTTAAGCTCAGAGAAAGCATTGGCTATCTCCCAGCAGTTTACGAAAGCTTCGAATCTATTTGTTATTCTAGGGTCGTCTGCATTTCTCTTTGCAAGCGGCGAAACCTCTACAGGGTGATGAAGTATGAAAGTAGGCTGGTCTAAATGCGCCTCTCCAAACTCTTCAAACAGCTCGTTTATTATATGACCTCTAGTCATGCCATCTGTCACTTCTATTCCCTTCTCTTTGGCAACAGCTTTGGCCTCTTCGTCAGTCTCTATCTGGCTGAAGTCGACTCCTGCGTATTCCCTAACAGCGTCTTCCATAGACAGCCTTCTCCAAGGTGGAGTCAGATCTATGTCCTTGCCCTGGTAGTTTATCTTAGTAGTCCCTAACACTTTTTCAGCAACGTATGCAACTAGCTTCTCAGTTATATCCATCATATCGTTGTAGTCAGCATAAGCTTGGTAAAGCTCTATTGCCGTGTACTCTGGATTGTGCTTTATGGACATTCCCTCATTTCTAAACATCCTGCCCATTTCATATACCTTGTCAAATCCACCTACGATAAGCCTCTTCAAGTAAAGCTCGTTCGCTATTCTAAGGTACATGTCAAGGTCAAGTGTATTGTGGTGAGTCACGAAAGGTCTAGCAGTCGCTCCTCCAGCAAGTGTGCTCAGTATAGGTGTCTCAACCTCAAGAAAGTCTCTGTCGTCTAAAAACTCTCTTATGGCCTTTATTATCTTAGATCTCAATATAAAGCTCTCTTTGACTTCAGGGTTCATTATGAGATCCACATGTCTTTGACGGTATCTAAGGTCCTGGTCCTTGAGTCCGTGGAATTTTTCAGGCAGTATCTGAAGCGACTTGGAAAGCAGCTTTATTTCGCTTACCTTTATAGACACTTCGCCCATCTTTGTCTTGAATACTTCTCCAACTACACCTACGATATCCCCTATGTCGTAGGTTTTGAAGTGTTCATAGTCCTCTTCGCCTACATTGTCCACTTTTACAAATAGCTGAATTCTGCCTTTGCTGTCCTGTATATCGGCAAAACTTGCCTTTCCATGCCCTCTCTTGGACATTATTCTTCCAGCAAGCGAAACCTCTTTGCCTTCGAACTGCTCGTAGTTATCGGCTATTTCGTCGCTTTTATTTGATACATCGTATGTCTCTTCCTTGAATGGGTCTTTCCCCATTTGCTTGAGATCTTCTAGCTTCTGCCTTCTGAGCAGGAGCATTTCATTTAAATTGTTTTCTTCTACAGACATCCACTCGCCTCCCTGTGCTATTTATTTATAGAAAGAACTTCGTACTTCGCTATTCCATCTGGAACTTGCACTGGAACTATATCTCCTACTTTTTTCCCCAAGAGAGCAGTTCCGACTGGAGATTCGTTTGATATCTTTCCTTCGCAAGGATCTGCCTCAGCCGATCCAACTATTGCATATGCTATAACTTCATCGTAGTCTAAGTCCTTTATCTCTACTTTCGATCCTACACTCACTATATCTGAAGATATGTCGTCGTCGTCAATGACTGTAGCGTTCCTAAGCAACGACTCCAGCTTCAGTATCCTCTCTTCAAGCCAAGCTTGTTCGTTCTTGGCTTCATCGTACTCCGAGTTTTCACTTATGTCTCCGAAGTCCAATGCTTGCTTTATTCTCTCTGCAACTTCTCTTCTTCTGACCGTTTTCAGTTCTTCTAGCTCAGCTTCTATCTTCTTTAGCCCTTCACTGGTTAAGAGCGTCTCTTTTTCCGCCATTTACATCCACCTCTAATTTTTATTTTATTCTATTGAATCTGCGAAATCTCTCTGTAAATATATACTCGCTGTTTCCCTTTTGCGGGGCTCAGATGAAGAATATTATAGTTTAGTAGCTCTACATTGTCAAGTTGAGCTGATTTCTGTAGTTGCACAGAATATCGTATATATCTTCTTTTGACCTTGTCTTGTTTATTTTGTCCTTTATTTCAGCCGATCCCCTCAGCCCCTTGAGATACCATGCTACATGCTTTCTTATCTCTCTTGTAGCCAGAACCTCTCCTTTGTTCTCTATCAGAAGCTCAAAATGCTTTACCGACATGTCTATTTTCTCATCCGGCAAAGGCTCTCTGTAGTTGCCACTCGCTAGAAGCTCATTCCCCATCTTAAATATCCAAGGGTTGCCTCTAGCACCTCTGCCTATCATAACTCCGTCGCAGCCTGTGTATTCAATCATCTTGCTGATGTCCTCAGGCTTGAATATATCTCCGTTTCCGATTACAGGAATAGAGACACTTTGCTTTACCTCTCTTATTATATCCCAGTCAGCAACTCCAGAGTAAAACTCCTCTCTGGTCCTTCCATGTATTGTTAAGGCCGATGCCCCCTCTGCTTCTATGGCCTTCGCCACTTCAACTGCATTTATGCTCTCATCGTCCCAGCCTTTTCTTATCTTTATAGTTACAGGCTTGTCTGAGGCCCTCACAGCTGTTTTTACGATTTCTGAAACCCGCTTTAAATCTTTCATAAGGGCGCTGCCGTAGCCGTTCTTCACTATCTTGGGTGCAGGGCATCCCATGTTTATGTCCAGTATCTCAAAGCTGTCATTTCTATTCAGTTTTTCCTCTATAACTTTTTTAAAGACCACTGGGTCCGCTCCAAAGATCTGAAGCGCTGTAGGCCTCTCATCTCTGTCTATAGTCATAAGCTCTTCCGTCTTATCGTCGTCATAGTAAAGACCGTTTATGCTGACCATCTCCGTAAAGAGAAGCCCTACACCCATTTGCTTGCATATGACCCTGAAGCTTCGATCTGTAACGCCCGCCATGGGGGCTAGAAAGATATTGTTTTCAAGCTCTAAATTCGCTATCTTCATATTCTCTCAGACACTCTCCTCTATTTGTTTCTCTCATATATAATCCTAAGGCCCTCTAGTGTAAGCTGGCCGTCCACTTTCGTTATGGTCCTAGACTCTGAAGCTATTAACTTAGAAAGCCCCCCTGTAGCCACAACTTCCACCACTTCAGAGTCCATCTCTCTCTTCATTCCATCCACAATGGCGTCCACCATCCCGGCGTACCCGTATATTATGCCCGACTGCATGCTGGAGACTGTATTCCTGTTTATGACAGTCTTAGGCTTTACAAGCTCTACTTTGGGCAGTTTTGAAGCTTTGTTGAACAGAGCCTCTGTAGATATATTTATCCCCGGAGATATAGCTCCTCCTAGATACTCCCCCTGCTCCGAAATTGCACAGAATGTCGTGGCAGTGCCGAAGTCTACTATTATAAGGGCCCCCCCGTACTTCTCATATCCAGCTATGGCATTTACTATCCTGTCCGCTCCAACTTCTTTAGGGTTTTCGTACTTTATATTCAGTCCAGTCTTGATCCCTGGCCCTACAACTATAGGCTCTCTGCCAAAGTAGTTTTTGCTCATCTTCTCTAAAGCGTGCATTATGGTAGGTACTACCGAAGATATTATGACTGACTTTATAGACCTCTTGTCTATGCCCTCGTATTCAAAAAACTGACTTACCAGAATACCGTATTCGTCGTATGTCTTGTTCTTGTCTGTGGATATCCTCCAGCTCTTTATCAGCACTTCCTTAGAGTATATTCCCAAAACTATATTGGTATTTCCCACGTCTATAACCAGTATCAAATATTTCACCTTCTCTTTTATTTTTCCTATACATTTTATCAGCTTTATTTGTTCTATACAACCACACTTCTAAACGTAGCCATGAATTCCCCTTATAGATACCTCTCCTGAAAACACAGACTCCCGATTTCCATCTCCGTCTTCAACCACAAGTTCTCCGTCTTCGTTTATATCCACAGCTTTTCTCAGCATCTCACTCTTTCTGGATATGACCCTGACTTCTTTCCCAAGTAGAATGGAGTTGGCCTTGCATATCTCTATAGAGACCGATATGCTTCCCCGCTCTAAAAAGTCACTGTAGAGTTTTTCAAAGTTGTTGAGCACTGCTGAAGCTATCTTCTTTCTTTCAAACTCTTTTTTCTCCTCTAATTTCAGAGAGCTAGCCTTGTTCGCTATTTCCTCCGGAAAATCCTCTATGCCGTTATTTACATTTATCCCAATCCCCAGTGTTATATACTCCACTCTCATAAGCTCCCCAGTCATCTCTGTAAGTATGCCTGCAACTTTTTTCTCTTTGAGGATTATGTCGTTTGGCCACTTTATCTTCGCATCCACACCTGACTCTTTAAGACCTTTCACCACAGCAGCAGCGGCTACCTGAGTTATCTTAGGGGCGTCTTGGGGATATATATCAGGCTTTAGCAGTATACTCATGTATATGCCAGCTCCTTTTCTAGAAGTCCAGTTTCTCCCGAGCCTCCCTTTTCCGACACTCTGCTCCTCAGATATGACTACAAGCCCCTCTCTACTTCTATCTGCTCTTCTTTTGATTTCTTCATTTGTGGAGTCCACTGTATCTAAGTAAACTATCTCTCGGCCTATAAACTCAGTGCTCAAGAGAGGCCCTATCTCCTCTCTATCTAGCTTGTCAGGCGCAGACTTTAGCTTGTATCCCTTTCTGGATATGGACTCTATTTCATAGCCTTCTTCCTTAAGCTGGTTTATATGCTTCCAGATCGAAGTCCTAGACACTCCCAGGCTTTCGCTGAGTTCTTGTCCCGATACAAATTCCCCTTCAGCATTTTTTAAAAATCTCAGTATTTCAGATTTCAAATCCACCACTCCCTGTATAAAGCACAAAAGTACCCCTAAAACCTGGGATACTTTTGTGCTTAACTCTATTGTTTATCTCTGTCTGTATCTAGATCTTCCCGATCTATATTCAGCTTAGCTGTCTCTTCAAAGGATATCTCTTCATTTATATCTTCTTTAACTTCTTCTATTTCTTCTACTTCTTCTTTGACTTCCTCTTTGTAGTCTTCCATCGGAGGAAGCTCTTCGCCAGTGAACACCATCTCAAATTCCTTGGCATTCAGTGTTTCTCGCTCTAGAAGAGCCTTCGCTATTTCATGAAGCTTGTCTAGGTTTTCACTCAAAAGCTTTTCTGCTCTTTCGTAAGCTTCGTCCACTATAGTCCTCATCTCTTTGTCTATTGCGGCAGCTATGTCCTCGCTGTAGTCTCTCGCTCTAGCTAGGTCTTTGCCTATAAAGACTTCCTGGTCGTCAGATCCGTAAGTCATAGAGCCTAGGTTGTCGCTCATACCATAGCTTGTAACCATATTTCTTGCAATCTTCGTAACCCTGCTCAGGTCGTTTTGTGCGCCTGTGCTTATATCTCCAAGCACCAGCTTTTCAGCAAGCCTTCCTCCAAGCAGAATAACTATTTCATTCTCCATCTCAGACTTTATGCTGTAGTACCTTTCCTCTGTAGGAAGATTCATAGTGAACCCTCCAGCCCTTCCCCTAGGTATTATAGTTACCATGTGGACAGGATCGGCTTCAGGAATAAGTCTAGAGAGAAGGGCGTGTCCAGCCTCATGATATGCAGTCAGTTTTCTCTCTTTTTCACTTACAACTCTGCTCTTCTTCTCTGGCCCTGCTATTACCTTAGTCGAAGCCTCTTCTATAAGCCTCATAGGTATAGTCTTCAGGTTTTCTCTAGCAGAAAGCAGTGCCGCTTCATTTACTAGATTTTCCAAATCAGCAGGGGTAAATCCTGGAGTCCTTCTGGCCACCACTTTAAGGTCAACATCTCTGTCTAGTGGCTTTTTCTTTGTATGAATCTTAAGTATCTCTTCTCTTCCTCTTATATCTGGAGCTCCTACATATACCTGTCTGTCGAACCTTCCAGGTCTTAAAAGTGCAGGGTCTAATATGTCCGGCCTGTTTGTGGCGGCTATCATTATTATACCTTCGTTTTCTCCAAACCCATCCATCTCAACTAGAAGCTGGTTTAGAGTCTGCTCTCTTTCGTCGTGCCCTCCGCCAAGTCCTGCACCTCTTCTTCTACCTACAGCGTCTATCTCGTCTATAAACACTATACAAGGAGAGTTTTTCTTGGCCTGCTCAAACAAGTCCCTTACACGCGAAGCTCCAACCCCTACGAACATCTCCACAAAGTCTGAACCACTTATGCTGAAAAACGGAACTCCTGCCTCTCCAGCAACTGCCTTTGTGATATAGGTCTTACCTGTTCCAGGAGGACCCACCATGAGTACTCCTTTAGGGATTCTGGCTCCTAGGTCATTGTATTTTTTAGGGTTTTTCAAAAAATCCACTATCTCTTTAAGTTCTTCTTTCTCTTCGTCAAGTCCTGCTACGTCAGCAAAAGTGACTTTGCTTTCGTTTTCTTTCAACATCTTGGCCTTGCTCTTTCCGAAAGACATCACTTTACTTCCGCCACCTTGAGACTGCTGCATAAATACAAACCAGAATACCACAAATACCAATACGATAAATATGGTAGGCAGCATAGTTATAAACCAAGAGGTCTCAGGCTCAGCCTCACCTACAAGCTCTATCTTCTCTTCTTGAACAAGAGTCTTTAGATACTCTTGATAGAAGATGTCAGGACTGACAGGGAGCATCATGGAAAATGTATTTCCATCTTTCAGTTCACCCTTTGCCGTTCCGTCTTTAACTAAAGTTATGGTCTTTAAATTGTCTTGTTCTATTTGATTTACTAGCTGTACGTATCCTATCTGCTTTGGCTCTTCAAAGTCTTTGCTAAAAAGTGTGACCAAAATCAGCAGAGCCAAAAATATAACCAGGTAGGCGCTAATTCCTCTAAAAAATTTCTTCAACTATAGTCCTCCCCTCTTTAAAGCGATTTTCTTTTGAATCTTATGTTTTATTTGTTGTAAGTCTCTTCCTTGAGCACCGCAACTTCAGGGTAGTTTCTATATTTTTCAGCATAGTCTATCCCGTAGCCAACCACGAACTCGTCTGGAATGTCAAATCCCTTGTATTTTATCTCTACCTGTACTTTTCTTCTCTCAGGCTTGTCTAGAAGTGTACATATCTTTACACTGCTAGCCCCTCTTGACTTTAGGTTGTTTACAAGATAGCTAAGAGTAAGTCCTGTGTCTATTATGTCTTCCACTATGAGTATGTCTTTTCCCTCTATTTCAAGGTCTAAGTCCTTAAGTATCTTTACTACTCCTGAAGATACAGTTGAATGTCCGTAGCTTGAAACTGCCATAAAGTCCACTTCAAGAGGTATTTCTATGCTTCTAGCCAGGTCTCCTAAAAACATAAACGCACCTTTAAGCACTCCTACAAGCACAAGCTCTTTTCCTCTATAGTCCTCAGTTATCTGCGCTCCAATCGCTTTCACTCTCTGCTCTAGCTCTTCTTTCGTTACAAGTGTAGTCTTTATATCGTTCTTCATCTTTAATCCTCCCTTTTGATTTAACTTCTTAGCTTTTCAGATATTCCAGCACCAAAACTCTCTTGGTATTCGCTGTGACTCTTGCTTTTTCAGTGGATCTATATCCCACTATCCAAGCTATTTCTCCGTCGATCTCAATCAGCGGAGTCAACTCCCTGTCATCCTGTGGAACTTTCTCGTCTATGAAATAGTCTTTGAGCTTCTTCCTACCATTCATACCCAAAAATTTCACTTTGTCACCAGGCAATCTATTTCTTATGAAAATGTCTCCTGAGATTTGGTCATAGTCAAAACAAGAGCTGCAAGTCTCTTTCGCCTCTCCCTCAAACGAGCCTATCTCTACGACTTCAGATTTGAGAGTAGCACCTAGCTCTTTAAGCTTCAAACTTTCACCGACTTCTACCTTATAATTATATCTTATTACAGATCTTTTTTCACTTTTTTCTATAGATAATTCCCCGTAAGTCATCTTCGCCTTTATGCCCTTAAGCAGGTCTATGCTCTTCCCCGTCTTTGACATATCTGAAAACTCTGTCAAAATCCTGAGGTGTTTTTCCTCTAGCCCCTCTATGTCCCCTGTAAGCTTGAGCACAGCTATCCTCGCCACCCTGTATCTTATCGCAGGGTCAAGCGCTTTAAACTTGTCGTTGTCGAGAGTGACTGCGTCATTTTTTTCACGTACTAAAGTAATTCCGTACTCTCGTTCTGCCAGCTTATGCAGAAAGTCGGAGTCTCTTCTGGCCAACTCCGACATTCGACAGAGAGCGTCTGTGATTTTGGAGTTGAAGTTGTCTTCAATGTACGGAATAAGCTCTAGCCTTACCTTGTTTCTGGAGTATATATTTTCGAAGTTTGTCCTGTCAACTCTGGGCTCTAGACCATGATCTTCACAGTATTTCTCTATTTCAGATCTCGTCACGTCAAGCAGCGGTCTGACCACGTCACCGTTTACAAAGTCCATGCCTTTGAGTCCGTCTATTCCCGTCCCCCTCATAACTCTCATTATGACAGTTTCGGCCTGATCGTTCTTATTGTGTGCCACAGCTATCTTCCCTGTCTTGAGTTCGGTTTTGAGTATCTCTCTGAAGAAAGAGTACCTTATCTCTCTTCCAGCCTCTTCAGACGACAGATTCCTCTCTTTAGCGTAGCGGTTCATATCAGCCTTTTTCACATAGAAGGGGAGTCCGTAAACTTCAGCTAGCTTTCTTACATACTCTTCGTCTCCATCAGCTTCTTCCCCTCTCACTCCATGGTTTACATGGGCAATGTGAAGCTTGTATTTTTTGTATTTTGCAATCTCTTTAAGTACATGGAGCAACACAATAGAGTCATGCCCCCCCGAAACCCCTATAAGTACATTCTCGCCTTCTTCAAAAAGCCTGTGGCTTTCTATATTGTCCATTACGGCTTTAATCAACATATCTATCCCTCTGCTCAACTGGATTTGCAAATTAAAAAAACTGGGTCAACCCCAGTTATATTTACGCTTTACGGCTTTTTTGGGAAAGCCCCTTCCTTGAATCTTTTCTCTTAAGTTGGTCTTGCTTCTCTCCACTGTCTTTCAAGAACTTGTTAAGCTTGTCTTCAAAAGACAATCCCTTGACTTTATCATCTGTCTTAGTCCAGTCGATTTCAGCTGGTTTCTTTACAGTAGACTTCTTAGGCTCTGCCTGTCTTATAGATAAGCTGACTTTGCCTTCGTCATTTATAGATATTACTTTAACTTTTACCTTTTGATCTTTTTTAAGATAATCACTCACTTTGCTAACATAGTCATGTGAAATCTCAGAGATATGAACTAAACCTGTTTTTCCTTCCGGCAGCTGAATGAATGCTCCAAAATTAGTTATTCCTGTTACAACACCTTCAACTACACTACCTACTAGAACGGGCATAAATTAAATACTCCTCCTTTAAATTATCTCAATTAACAACTTTCTTAAGTATATATTATTACTATAATTATGTCAATCCAAAAGCGCTCTATTCTTTGTCTGGCCTATTATCGACGCTTGAAGCATTTGCGTCTTCGTATATTATTTCATTAGGCCTCACCATGTTCAACTCGTCTCTGGCTATTTCCTCTATATACTGTATATCTTCTTTGTTCTCTATCTTTTCCTCTATCTCTTTCGACTCAGCCTCCAAGTGCTTAAGCTGCTCTTGCTTTTCTACTCTGCTTTTTTCAAGTTCTTTTATTGCGAACTCCTGCTGTACCAGTGAAAAAGCTACATAGATACTGAAACAAGCGAGTGCAATTTTCCTTATCTTCTTCCAATCGAGCCTTTTCAAACTATCTCCCCCTGATTTTTGACTTATAGAAAACAGTATACCCTCTTTTTGCCGTTTCATTCAACGTTCTATATATTTTTATATAGGCTTTCAGCCTTGTCCTTCGGAACATGCTCTAGTATCTCAAGCACCTCTATGTTCATCTCGTTGTTTCCAAAAGTTATCTTTACCCTGTCTCCAACCCCAACCTCTGTCCCAGGCTTGGCCGCTCTGTCGTTTACAAGCACTCTCCCCTGATCACACGCTTCTTTCGCCACCGTTCTTCTCTTTATAATTCTGGCGTTTTTAAGAAACTTATCTATTCTCATAAATATCACTCCTCATGCTCAAGATATAATAAAAAACCAGGCCACTAGACCTGGTCTCAAACATACTACTTATTAACTGCTTCCTTTAGAGACTTTCCTGCTTTGAAAACAGGTGCCTTTGAAGCTGGTATTTGTATTACTTGCTCAGGATCTCTTGGGTTTCTTCCCTCTCTAGCTTTTCTCTCTCTAACTTCGAAAGTTCCGAATCCTACTAGTTGGATTTTGTCTCCTTCTATAAGGGCTTCCTCCACTGTCTGCATGAATGCGTTTAGCGCATTTTCTGCATCCTTCTTTGTCAATTCACTCTTTTCTGCTATGCTAGCAACTAATTCAGCTTTATTCACAATAAAACCTCCCTATTCTCTAATTAACTTTATATTTCATCCAAAGACACTCAAAACACTTGCCTTCAGACAATATATTATTTTATTTTGAAATCCCGGTACATAATCAGTTTATTCTTTATCAAGCCTTAAGTCAAGAAAATCTCTCACTTATTTGGCTTAAATTGAACATTTTATTCTCCTGATTTGACTTCTTCCCAGATTTCATCCAGCTCGTCCAAGCCCATATCTTCCATCTTTCTCCCCGATTTCAGAACTTCATCTTCGACCTTTGAAAACCTGTCAATGAACTTGTCGACCGACTTGTATAGCGCTCTTTCTGGGTCTACATCTAGAAATCTGCTGAGGTTTACCACAGAGAAAAGTATATCTCCAAGCTCTCCGTCTATATTCTCTCCATTCGAGTCTATCTCCTGGATAAGCTCCTCTACTTCTTCCCTGAGCTTTTCTACAGCTCCGCCTCTGTCGTCCCAGTCGAATCCGCATTTTGAAGCTCGCTTCTGTACTTTCTCACTTCTGATAAGTGCCGGCAGCACCTTCGGAACGCTTCTCAGCCTCTCCTGATGGCTCTCCTGCTCTTTTTCAGAAGCCTTGATGTCGTCCCAGACACGCTTGACCTCGGAATCTGTCTCGGCCACACCGTCCCCGAATACATGAGGGTGCCTGTTGACCATCTTTTCCGAAATGCCTCTTATCACATCCCAGATGTTGAAGTAGCCTTCTTCTCTGCCTATCTGGCTGTGAAAAACAACCTGAAGCAACACATCTCCAAGCTCTTCAACTATTCCATCTATGTCATCTTCCTCTATGGCCTCTACAAGCTCATAGGCTTCCTCTATAACGTACTTCTTAAGCGACTCATTCGTCTGCTTTATATCCCAAGGGCATCCGTCTTCTCCTCTAAGCGTTTCCATTATCTTCAGAAGATCGTTGAAGTCGTAAACCCGCTTGTCCTCTGTCTGGACCTTCGGTATATAGATGCTGGTCAAATAGTCTATCCAGCCTAGCCTGTCTAGCTCGTACACTGGAACTTTGATCTTCTTCTCTTCTCCCGGAACACCGGCCGCCTTTATTATGTAGACTTCGTACTCATCTCCGTAAATCTCGGAAAGCTCAAGCTTCAGCTCTGACGCCTTAGTCTGATTATAAACCTGAGTCACGAGATTGTCTACACTTATATCTACTTTTTGATTTTTCAGGTCCAGCCCATCTATTATCTTAAGCCCCTCTACAGGGTCAGACTGCATAGAGAGTATTACCGGCTCGATAAAGCTAAGTCCTTCTACTATTTCAAGCTCTACTCTCTCCTCTTTCTCTGCACCTAGCAGCAGTTCTACAGTTTTTTCAGCTATAAGAGGGTGTCCTGGAACACAGTAGTTTATTGTTCCGTACTTGTCGGACTGCTCTATAAGGTCTTCCACTATAGAGCTGTATACGTCCTCGAACTCCTCTTTGCTGTCATAGACTTTATCGTAAGTCTCATATTCTATTTCTTCCCTCTTCAGATATGAGACTGTTGGGTGCTTTTCGGTCCTTAGATACGTCTTTCTCTTCTCTCTTAAGTTTTTAGCCGCTCCAAGCGTAAGAGCATCTTCAGCTCCTGGCCCTAGTCCTATAACTACTATCTTGTTCAAAGTATCCCCTCCAAAGCTTATTTTACAAGTTTCAATTTTTTAAGCATCTTAAACAGCTTATCTCCCTTAGGGAACATGTCGAAATCAGACTCCGCAACTGCCCCTGATTTCAAAAGCAGAATCACGTAGGAAGCTCCACCTGCCGCTATAGATACAAGAGTGGCCAGCTTGCTGCCAAGCATCCCCTCGGATGCATAGAACGCCCCGTAGGCTACAACGCCCATTACAATCGAAGCCATAAGCGGCTTAAGCACAGTGTTCTTCACTTCTATATTGGAACCTGTAAGCCTTATAACAGCTGCATAGTTGAGCACCGCAGCCACCATATATGTTATAACTGTACTTGCAGCCGCCCCTTTTATGTTTAGAGCCGGTATGCCTGTAAGCACATAAGTCAGCACTATCTTCACAAGAAGCCCTATCACAAGGTTTCTGACTGGCACCATGGGCTTTCCAAGCCCCTGAAGAATAGCTGTCAAAGACTGTATAAGCGTCAAAAACACAAGGCTTATGGCAAGCACCTGTAGAACTGCGCCTGAGCCTAGCTGTTCCTCTAGCGTGTTTCCATAGTAGAGCAGTTGCATTATAGGCGTCGCCAGCACAAAAATTCCTATAGCCGAAGGCAGTCCGAAAAGCAGAGTCATCCTTATTCCAGACTTGGTCGCCTTTCGCATCTCATCTTCTTTCCCTCTCGCCATCGCCTCCGATATAGCCGGAACCAAACTCATTGCAAGGGCAGTCGAGATGACCTGAGGAAGGTTTATAAGCGTCTGTGCATTTCCCGTAAGCTGTCCAAACATCTCAGAGGCCTGCTTTGCCGTATACCCTATGTCCTGAAGCCTTCTCATTATGAGGAATGTGTCCACATTGTTTATGACAGGCACTATCGATGCCCCTATAGTGATAGGTATAGCTATCTTCATTATGTTTTTAGCTATTACACTTACCTCTTCTTTTTCATAGACCTTGCTGCTTTCTATTTCAGATTTCCTGCCTCTTCGTTCCCTTGCATATGCGAACATTATGACAGCCATACCAGCAAGCGCTCCTATAGTTCCTCCAAAAGAAGCTCCACCTGCCGCCTGAGGCAGTCCTTGCTTCAGCAGTATATATGCCAGTGGCAGTCCAGCTGAAACCCTGAAGAGCTGCTCTACTGTCTGAGAAACCGCTATAGGCAGCATCTGCTGTTTCCCCTGGAAGTATCCCTTGAACGAGGAAAGTATAGGCACTAGAAATAGAGCAGGCACCAGCGCCATAAGCGCGTAGTATCCGCCTTCGTTCCCCACCAGCTTGACTATAGGCCTTGCAAACAGCGCTATGAAAAGTGATGTGACAACGCCGGCTATCAAGAAGCCTATAAAGGATATCTTGAATATCCTGCTTGCGCCGTAGTAGTCCTCTACTGCTCGTTTCTCAGATATAAGCTTGGATATCGCCGTAGGAAATCCAGATGTGGATATGGCAAGCAGCAACGTGTAGAGCGGATATGCCGTCTGATAGTATCCTAGCCCTTCTGTCCCCATTAAATTCGAGAGCGGTATTCTGTAGAAAGCCCCTAGTACCTTGGTTATCATGCCAGCTATTCCAAGTATGGCCGCTCCCTTTAAAAAACTGTTTTTACTCATCTTTTTCCCTCCTGATAAGGATGTTCAACTCAAATAGAGCCTGCCCGTTAGGCAAGCTCTATTCTACTCTTCTGTTTTAGTCTCTGTCTTCGAGCCGTCTTCTGCTGGCTTTTCTTCTGATTTTTTCTCTTCACCATCTGCCCCATCTTTAGCTTCTACACTGTCTTTAGTTTCCTCTTTTTTCAGGAGGATCTCTATCTTGGCTTTTTCTTTAAGCTCGTTTGCATATTCGTTGTACTTCTGGTCCTTTATGGCATTCTCTATGTCGCTCTTCAAAGACTCTATCGTGTCTTTCTTGTCTACTAGCTTTATTATATGGTATCCGTATTGAGTCTTTACAGGTTCGCTTATCTCTCCCACTTTCATAGAGAAAGCCGCTTCCTCAAACTCTGGCACCATCTGGCCTTTTCCGAAGTACCCAAGGTCTCCTTTACGTTCAGCGGCGCCTGGCTCTGTAGACTGGTCTACATAGTCTTCAAACTTCTTGCCGCTCTTTATGGCCTCAGATATCTCTGTAGCCTTAGCCTTAGCCTCTTCTTCTACTTTAGCTATCTCTTCCTCTGTAGCCCCTTCTTTAGCCTCAGCCCCTATCAGTATATGGCTAGCCTTGACCTGCGAAAGATAGTCTTTGTTCTGCTCGTAGTAGTCCTTCACCTCTGCTTCAGAGACTTTCATCTCTTTTTTCACCTGCTCTGCATGAGATTCTAGCATAAGATTTTCTTCAAGCATTTTTTCAAAGTCTTTTTGCTCTATCTTGTTTTCCTCTAAAAACTTCTTGTAGCCTTCTTCTCCGCCGTACTGCTCTTTAAATTCTTTTAAAGACTTTTCCAGCTCATCTTTTGACACCTTTATATCTCTTTTTTCAGCGTCCTGCACAAGCACTTCATTGAATATCAGATTGTCCATAACTTGCTCTGAAAGCATCTTCTCTAAAGTCATTCCCTCTCCCATTTCCTGAGAAAGCGACTCTTCCCCGTACTGTGAAACATAAGGTGACTTCACCATTTCAAACACTTGGTTGTATTCAGCCATTGTTACACCTTCGCCATTTACCTTGGCCGCAAGCTCCCCTTCTGAGCAAGCTGTCAAAAACATAGAGCCCACTAACACTGTAGACACCATGATGGCTGATTTCTTTCTTATATTAAAAAACACCTAATCATCTCCTTTAATTTTTAGCTTTAGACTATTTTATAATAAAAAAAGCCTAATTACTACTCAATTTAGTTACAATTGCCTCTATTTCTTTCAGCACTTCTGTCTGGGATTTAGACTCTAGCTTGTATTTGATGCTTGGACTAGATGTAGTGTCGAACTCGACTCTCGGGCCGTACTCTCCAACTAGAGACTCTATAAACTCTCTCTTCATGTCCAATATATCTCCAAATCCCAGCTTGACTCTGTCGCCGGACTGCTCTACGCTGAGTATCCTATGGCTCCTGGCCATAGCCTTTATATAAGATATCCTTATGAGATTCTGCACCTGCTTTGGAATATCCCCATATCTGTCTGTAAGCTCATCCATTAGTTCGTCCATCTCCGCCTTGCTCTCTATTACAGATATGCGCTTGTAGGCTTCTATCTTTTGCTCTTCGTTTGATATGTACCTGTCCGGTATATATCCGTCTACGTCTATCTCTATAGATGTCTCCACAGGCTCTTCTGTCTTGATCTGTCCTTTAAGGCGCTTGACTGCGGAGTCTAGATATTTCACGTAGAGATCGTATCCTATAGAGGCCATCTGCCCATGCTGCTCGGCTCCTAGCAGGTTTCCAGCTCCCCTTATTTCCAGGTCTCTCATGGCTATTTTAAAGCCTGATCCGAATTCAGTGAACTCCTTTATGGACTTAAGCCTTTTCTCCGCAACTTCGCTAAGCGACTTGTCCTTGTCGTACATAAAGTAGGCGTAGGCCATCCTGCTGGACCTTCCCACACGCCCCCGCAGCTGATAGAGCTGGGAAAGTCCCATCTTGTCTGCATCGTTTATTATTATGGTGTTCACATTTGGTATGTCGAGCCCTGTCTCTATTATAGTGGTACA
This sequence comes from Andreesenia angusta, assembly GCF_001855385.1. Taxonomy (NCBI): domain Bacteria; kingdom Bacillati; phylum Bacillota; class Tissierellia; order Tissierellales; family Gottschalkiaceae; genus Andreesenia; species Andreesenia angusta. The sequence goes on from NZ_MKIE01000007.1 coordinate 18,547, forward strand.
GATAAGCACATCGTACTCTCGCTCTAGGAATTCAGACATGACCCTCTCTAGATTCCGCTCTCCCATCTGCCCATGGGCAACACCTATGTTGACTTCCGGTATCAGCTTCTTTATCTTGGCCGCAAATATATCTATGGACCTCACCTTGTTGTAGAGGATGTAGACCTGACCGCCCCTTGCCACTTCCTTCATGACAGCGTCTCTTATTATACTCTCATTACGCTCTAGGACATAAGTCTGGACCGGAAGCCTCTCTTCAGGAGGCTCTTCTATCACGGACATGTCCCTTATGCCTGTAAGCGACATATGGAGCGTCCTGGGGATTGGAGTAGCCGTAAGGGTCAACACATCCACCGACTCTTTTATCTGCTTTAAAGCTTCTTTCTGCTTCACTCCAAACCTCTGCTCCTCATCTATTATCAGAAGACCTAGGTCTTTAAACACCACTTGCTTGGAAAGTATCCTGTGGGTGCCTATGAGTATGTCTATATTTCCGCATTTAAGGTCGTTCATTATCTTTCGCTGCTGCATCGGAGTCTTGAATCTGCTAAGGCTCTCAACCTTTATCGGGTACTCTGAAAACCGCTCTGAGATATTGGTGTAGTGCTGCTGTGCAAGTATGGTGGTTGGAACTAGAAACACGACCTGCTTGCCGTCCATAGCCGCCTTGAACATCGCCCTTATGGCGACCTCTGTTTTGCCATACCCTACGTCTCCACAGAGCAGCCTGTCCATCGGCTTTTCTCTCTCCATGTCCTGCTTTATCTCCTCTATGGATTTAAGCTGGTCGTCTGTCTCTTGGTGTGGAAACGCGTCTTCAAACTGCTTTTGCCAAGGCGTGTCTTCCGAGAAAGCGTACCCCTTGATTGTCTCTCTTGTGGCGTATAGCTTTATGAGATCCTTGGCCATGTCCTCTATGGCCTTTTTCACCTTCGCCTTAGTCTTCTGCCAGTCAGAGCTTCCAAGCTTGTTGACTTTAGGGCTTGCGCTGTCAGAGCCTATATACTTCTGGATCAAGTTCATCTGATCAATGGGGATGTAGAGTATGTCGTCGCCGGAGTAGTTTATTATCATATAGTCTTTTTTCACGCCCTGCACGTTCAGCTGCTTTATCCCGGTATACCTTCCTATACCGTGAGCTTCGTGAACCACATAGTCACCTGTCTTGAGGTCTGTGAAGGACTCTATCTTGGCCGCATCTTTCCGCTTGAGCTTTTTCTTTTTCTTGCGCTCTTTTTTAAATATCTCCCCGTAGCCTATAAAGACCCAGTTGCAGTCAGAGTACTCAAACCCTGCGGCAATTTTCCAAGGAATCACACCGATCTGCCCTGCTTCTAGCTCTATCTCTGGATTTTCAGTGTATACAACCTCCAGGCCGTACTCTCTTATGTCCTGCTCAAGCCTTCTTCCGTTTAGCTCGTCTCCCGAAAAAATCAGAACTCTGCTATTTCTTCCCTTGTAGTACTTCAGATCGTCTACAAACAGATCCAGTTTCCCCATGTAGTTAGGGATGCTCTTTGTGTTTATATTTACGGCTGCCGAAGACCTAAAGAGCGAGCTTTTCTTGGCTATGTCGCTTGAAAGCAGCATCTGCCTTTCCTGGAGCTTCTGGATCACTTCTTTTTTAGAGTAGTATATCTTTTCGTGTGAAGAAGTGGCTTCCCCTAGCTCCTCTAGCTCGGCTATCTTTGACTTGTAGCTTAGCTCCAACTCCTCTATGGACTCCGCCACCCTCGACGGCTCATCTACCAGGACTATAGAGTCCTCTTTCAAGTAGTCAAGTAGCGAACCCAAACTCTCCTTTACATAGGGGATCAAGAAATCCATATTCTTTACAGCTACACCCTCTTTGAGCTTCTCTATCTGAGAGGCATATTTAGCCTCCAGCTTTTCAAGCACTTCCTTCAAGTCCTTGCTCTCGCCGAGCTTTTCAGCTGTCTTTTTCAAATCACTTTCCATAGCCCTGATCAGAGGCTCTACGTTCTTCCAGTCAATCACTATCTCTTTCGAGGCGTATATCTCCACAGACTGCAGATTTCCCACAGACCTCTGGGTCTTAGCGTCAAAGCTCCTTATAGAGTCGACCTCATCTCCGAAGAACTCAATCCTGTACGGGTCTTCCGCCCCCACAGAGAACACGTCGAGTATGCCTCCGCGCAGGCTGAACTGACCTCTTGCTTCAACTATCTCGACTCTCTCATACCCCAGATTTGCAAGTCTTGAGACTATCTCCTCTAGGCTGTAGCTTTCTCCGTACTCTATTTTCAGCTTGAGATTCAAAAAGTCTCCTTTTGAAACAACCCTGTCAAATACGCTCTCTATAGAAGCCACTGTTATTATGTCTTCTCCGTTGTAGAGCCTTGAAATTATCCTGCACCTTTCGTCAGAGACTTCATGGCTGTATGCATCTATGTCGTAGAGCATCAGCTCTCGCTTTGGATAAAGCTCTGTATTCTCTCTGTCGTAGAGCATAATTGAATCGTAGAGCTTTCTAGCCCTGTATTCGTCTTTGGCCAGTATCAGTATCTGTTTTCCTTCGTCTGCGCTTAGTGTATAAGCTATGTTGGCCAAGCTCTCAGGTGAGACTCCCACTATGGAAATCGCACGGCAGCCTGAATTCATGCTCGCCAGAATATCTCTGTACTGGCTCGACTGCCTTAATCCTCTTGTTACAACTCTGTCCAATCCGATTCCCCCAATACCGACAAGCCCAGGACAGCTGTCCTGGGCTTGTGTTTATCTATTGTACTTGTTCATGGCCACGTCAATTCCCTCTGCTATAAGGCATTCTATCGAGTCTGCGGCCTTTTTAACCAATTCATCTATTACAGGTCTCTCGTCTGGCTTGAACCTACCCAACACAAACTCGGCCAGGTCTTCTCCTGGTTCAGCTTTTCCGACGCCTATCTTCACTCTGGGAAATCCGTCGTTCCCCAAAAGCCCTATTATGGACTTCATGCCGTTGTGACTGCCGGCACTTCCCTTCTGCCTTATCCTGAGGCTTCCAAACTTTATGTCTATGTCGTCTTGTACCACCACTATATTCTCAGCTGGAACTTTGTAGAACTGGGCTATCTCCAGCACAGCTTCTCCGCTCTTGTTCATATACGTCTGAGGCTTTAAAAGCACCACTTTTTCTCCGCCTAGCTTTATCTCGTTGTAAAGCGACTTGTACTTTATCTTGTTGAGATTTGCGCCGTGTCTTTCAGCCATATAGTCTAGCACGTCAAACCCCACATTGTGCCTAGTTCCGCTGTACTTGCTGCCCGGGTTTCCAAGACCCACTACTATATACAATCTGCTCTCCCTCGCCCTTTTAGTCGAAGAGTATGCTTACAGACTCGTGCTCGTATATTCTCTTTATGGCCTGCGCAAATATAGGTGCAACTGAAACTACTTCTATCTTGTCTATTTTCTTCTCTTCACTTAGAGGTATGGTGTCTGTAACTACAAGCTTCTCTATGACCGAGTTCTCTATTCTCTCTATTGCCGGTCCAGAAAGCACTGCATGGCTACAGCATGCGTACACTCTCTTAGCTCCAAACTCCTTGAGCACCTCTGCAGCTTTAGTCATAGAGCCCGCTGTGTCTATTATGTCGTCCACAAGGATCACGTCTTTGCCCTCTATTTCTCCTATTACGTTCATTACCTCCGAAACGTTGGCCTTAGGCCTTCTTTTCTCTATTATAGCTATTGGAAGATCTAATATGTTTGCAAAATTTCTAACCCTCTGAACTCCACCTAAGTCAGGTGAAACTATTACAGTGTCTTTTCCTAGTTTTTCTCTGAAGTACTCAGCTAGTATAGGCCCTCCTAGCAGATGATCTACCGGTATGTCGAAGTACCCTTGAAGCTGTGCCGCGTGAAGGTCCATACTTATAACTCTGTCTGCTCCAGCAACCGTTATAAGGTCTGCCACCATCTTAGAAGTTATCGGCTCTCTGGCTTTCGCCTTTCTGTCCTGTCTAGCATATCCGTAGTAAGGGATTACTGCGTTTATCCTTCCTGCCGACGCTCTCTTTAGGGCGTCTATTATTATAAGAAGCTCCATAAGGTTGTCGTTTGCCGGCGGACAAGTAGGCTGTATCACAAATACGTCTGCTCCTCTTACGGTCTCGTTCAAGCTAACCGTTGTCTCTCCGTCGCTGAATTTCCCAGCTGTGCTGTCTCCAAGTGGCATATCTAGCTCTTTACAGATTGCATCTGCCAAGTCCTTGTTGGCATTCCCTGAAAAAATCTTGATTTTTAATCCTCCAATGTTCATCGTATACCTCCAGTTTTTTTGTTGTCTAACATCATTATATTATAAAGCATGGCCCTAAACCATTACTTTTTAAGTCCTCTTTTAAGTACCCAGTCTTTTTTTTCTACTTGTCTCTCTCTAGCTATGGCCAAGCTGTTGGCACTTACGTCATCTGTTATAGTCGATCCGGCCGCTATATACGCGCTTTCTTCCACTGTAACTGGCGATATAAGGTTCACGTTGCAGCCTATGAAAGCCTTGTCTTTCACAGTGCTTCTATGCTTCGAAACTCCGTCGTAGTTTACAAACACAACCCCACAGCCTATATTTACGTCGTTTCCAACGTCTGAATCGCCTATATAGCTAAGGTGAGAAGCCTTTGAGTTGTCCCCTACATTCGAGTTCTTGACCTCCACAAAGTCGCCTATCTTCACGTGTTTTCCTATTCTGCTATTTGGTCTAAGGTATGCATACGGCCCTATCTTGGAGCTGTCGTCTATAGAGCTCTCCACTACAGTAGATGACTGAACCTCCACGAAGTCGCCTATCTTGGAGTCCACTATTCTGCAGCCATGACCTATGACAGAGTCTCTTCCTATCTCAGTCTTTCCCTCAAGTATTACTCCAGGGTATATAACAGTGTCTCTCCCTATCTTGACGTCTACACCTATATAAGTGGACTTAGGGTCTACCATTATGGCCCCTTCCGCCATAAGCTTTTCGTTCACTCTGTTTCTCATAACTTCTTCGGCCTCTGCCAGCTGCTTCTTGGAGTTTATGCCCTGTATCTCTCCGCTGTCAGAAGCTATGTAGCCTCCTACGGCTCCGCCTTCAGCCCTGACTATGTGTATTGCATCAGTTATATAGTACTCGCCTTTGGCGTTGTTGTTGTCTATCTTTCCAAGCACGCTTTTAAGAGTCTTGCCTTCAAAGCAGTATATGCCCGAGTTCACCTCGTCTATCTCTAGCTGCTCTGGAGTAGCTTCCTTCTGCTCCACTATGCCTGTAACTTCTCCAGATCCGTCTCTTATTATCCTTCCGTAGTCTGTAGGGTCTTCCAGCTTTGAAGTCAGAACTGTAACTGAATAATTACCCTCTATATGGTACTTGGTAAACGCTTCTATAGTCTCGCTCTTTATAAGCGGAGTGTCGCCACAGAGTATAAGCACTGTATCTCCGTCCTCTACATGGTCTATGCCCTGCTTGACTGCAAATCCCGTTCCATATGGAGCACCTTCGCCTACAGGCTGCTGTACAAACTCAACTCTCTCCTGCTTTTCCACTATGAACTTCACCTTGTCGGCACCGTGTCCAACTACAACTACGTTCTTCTCAACTCCCGCCGCTGTCGCAGCATCCACTATGTGGTTTATAAGCGCTTTTCCGCAGACTTTATGCGAGCATTTTGGAAGGTCCGACTTCATCCTAGAGCCCTCTCCAGCCGCAAGTATTATCGACTTTATCATATATATCACACCTCTTTGATCTCTTATTTTAAGTTTAATATTTCATCATAGGATTATATTATAACACCTTAGCGCTCTTAATTCACCCTCCTAAAGATTTGGAACTATTGTCAGCCTCTCTTCCGCTTCGTCTATCTCGTCTAGCCTTAGAAGGGACGAGATATTCTGCTCTCGGTTGAACTCCTCGCTGTTTCGGCTTACAAGCACTCCAACTCCGACTATCTCCGACTTGAACTCTTTCATCATCGACCTTATACCGGCCAGTGTACCTCCGCCTCTCATAAAGTCATCTATCACCAACACCTTGCTGTGCTCTTTCATGCTGTTTCTAGCCAGCGAAAGGCTCTGTATGTTCTTGTTTGACTTAGACACGTAGTTCACATTCACAGTGGCTCCTTCTGTCACCTTTATATCTTTTCTGATTACTACCAGAGGCACGTTTAGTGACCTTGCCGTTGCAAACGCCATCGGAATCCCCTTTGTCTCTATTGTAACCACGTAGTCTATATCCTGCTCTATAAAGCGGCTTGCGAATATCCTGCCTATTACCTCTGATACATTTGGAGAGTATATTATGTCTGTCATAAACACAAATTCTCCAGCAGTTATCCGCTCCGGGTCCGAGAGCTTCTCTGCCAGCTCTACCAAGAACCTGGTTTCCTCTATCTTGTTCACTTTGGGAACGAACTTAACCCCACCTGAAGCGCCCGGTATAGTGACCACGTTCCCTACGTCTAGCTTCTCTATGGACTCCTTCACTATAAATATGTCCTCGCTTATGGTCGACTTGGCGGCATCTAGTTTTTCGCTGAAGTAGTTGTAGGTGAATATCTTGTTTGGACTGTTCGTAAGCATATAGGTAAGTGCTCCTATTCGTTCATTTCTCTTGTATTTCATATACATACCTTCCTCACCGAATTTTTTTCTAATTATTTATCATTTTATTCGTTATTTTATGGCTTTTCAAGTTTTAGTTGCAATTCCTTTATTTTTTTCTTGTGACTGTGATATAATCTTCACGTTGTATCTTTTATTATTAAAATCTAGGAGGAACAGTTTATGACTAACTTTGATATACATAGCAAAAATATAGGCCAAGTGCACTTTATAGGAATCGGGGGAGTCAGCATGAGCGGACTTGCCAGCATCCTTCTCGACAAGGGCATCTCTGTATCTGGCTCTGATATGGGAGATTCTGAAGTTCTACACGAACTTTCTGAGAAGGGCGCACAGATATACAGCGTTCACAGCGCAGAGAACATCTCTTCACCAGACCTTGTAGTCTACACAGATGCAATATCTAGCGAGAATCCAGAGTACCTTGAAGCGCTTTCCAGAAAAATTCCAACTATGGATAGAGGTACTTTCCTTGGCCAGCTTATGAAGCAGTATAAAAACTCAATAGCTGTTTCAGGAACCCACGGAAAGACGAGCACAACCGGTATGCTGTCTGTAATACTTGGCGACTCAGATCTAAACCCTACAATACTGCTCGGGGGATATTTGGAACAACTCAAAGGCAATATACAGATTGGAGATACGGAGCTGCTTATAACTGAGGCCTGCGAGTACAAGCGCAACTTGCTCAAGTTCTATGCCACTATAGGCCTTATTCTCAACATAGATGCAGACCATCTAGACTACTACAAGAGCCTGGATGAGATAGTGGAAACTTTCGGGGAGTTTGCCTCAAAAATACCTAGCGACGGCCACCTTGTCATAAACGCAGACGATGAAAACTGCGAAAGAGTTGTAGACAGGTCAAGCTGCAAGGTTGTCACTTTCGGAATAAAGTCTCCAGCCACTTACACAGCCGAAGATATCTCCTTTGGAGACGATGGCACCGCTTCCTACACTCTTACAGTAGATGGCTCTGGCAAGTACAGCGTAAAGCTCAGCGTGCCTGGACTTCACAATATCTACAATTCTTTAGGCGCCATAGCTTCATCTCACTTAGCTGGACTTAGCTTAAGCGAGATAATATCTAAGATAGTCGAGTTTAAAGGTACAAACAGGAGGTTCCAGCGCAAAGGCGAGTTGAACGGGTTCACCATAATAGACGACTACGCCCACCACCCTACAGAGGTAAAGGCAACTCTTGAAGCTGTTAAAAATCTGCACCCTAAAAAAGTTTGGTGTATTTTCCAGCCGCATACTTACACTAGAACCAAGTCTCTGCTAGATGATTTCAGCAAGTCCTTCGCAGAGGCCGACAAGATCATAATCACCAATATATACGCTGCAAGGGAAAAGGACACCGGCATGATCCACTCTAAGGACTTGGTTGAAAAGATCGTCTCTCAAAACAGCGATGCGGTTTTCATAGACTCTTTTGAAGATATCCAAAACTATATACTCGAAAACGCCTGTGATGGAGATATAGTCCTGACTATGGGCGCTGGAGATATATATAAAGTTGGAGAGAACCTCCTGAAAAAATAGATTAAAATTAAATAAATTTTAAATTTTGCGTTTAACCCCTCCAATTTAGGACATATATAATCCATAGAATAAATTTTAGGAGGGGTTTTGACATGAGCGTAAAAAAAATATTACTTCCACTAGATGGATCTAAGAGAAGTCTCGATGCCATCAACATGATTAAGTCACTTTTCGGGGACAGCGAACTAGATATCCATATCTTGCACGTTGTGGAAACTGAGTATATAACAGTTCCTGGAATTCAAGAAAAAGCCAACGAGATAAGCAAGGACATTCTAGACAAAGCTGCTGATCTGCTTGCAGGCTACAGCACTACTAAGATTGGGATGAGCGGTGTAGCTTACAAGGATATCGTGGAGTATGCTGACAAAGAGAAAGTCGATATGATTGTCATGACTAGAACTGGTATAAGTGGACTTCAGAGATACCTAGTTGGTTCCGTTACTAGCAAGGTTATATCGGGCAGTTCAGTTCCAGTGCTAATAGTACCTGAGTCTGACTAATTTTCACAGTTTAAAAATCGTATTTCGGGATATAAAAAATATAGAGAAGACAATCTAGGAGGGGTTCCAAATGGGTGCAAAGAAAATACTTATTCCAGTAGACGGGTCAAAGAGAAGCTTAGACGCTATAAACATGGTAAAATCGCTTTTTTCAGGTGAAGAGCTTGATATACACTTGCTGCATGTAGTTGAAATGAACTATATAATACAGGAAGATGTTCAGAAAGAGCTTCTAAAGGTAAGCGACAACATACTTGACAAGGCGGCAGAATTGCTTGGAGACTACAGCATAAACAAAGTCAGTCTTATGGGTACGCCTTACAAGGATATAGTGGAGTATGCGGAGAAAGAGAATATAGATATGATTGTCATGACTAGAATGGGTCTTAGCGGACTTCAAAGATATCTAGTGGGATCTGTAACTAGCAAGGTCATATCTAACACTTCAGTGCCTGTGCTTATAGTTCCTGAAGGGGACAAGTAGTATAAAAAAGAGAAGGATCAAATCCTTCTCTTTTTTTTCGCTATTTTTCTTCAAAATACCCCATATTTCTTATCTTCGTATACCTTTCGGCCTTGAGTTCATCTATAGACTTAGCTCTGAGAATTCCTAAGCTCTCGACTATATACGACTTTATGTTTCGGCTCATCTCACATACGTCTTTATGGGCTCCTCCTAGAGGCTCGCCTATTATGTCGTCTATGATTTTAAGCTCTTTTAGATTTTCCGATGTCAGCTTCATGACTTCAGAAGCACTCTGAGCTTTCTTGGAGTCTTTCCAAAGTATACTCGCAAGCCCCTCTGGGGATATAACCGAGTAGACTGAATGCTCAAGCATAGCTATCTTGTCCCCCACACCAAGCGCAAGAGCCCCTCCGCTTCCACCTTCGCCTATCACTATGGCAATAGTCGGAACAGAAAGCCTGCTCATCTCTAGAAGGTTCAACGCTATCGCCTCTCCTTGACCTCGCTCCTCTGCGCCCAGTCCGCAGAAAGCTCCTGGAGTGTCTATGAAAGTCACCACCGGTCTTCCGAACTTCTCAGCCTGTTTCATAAGCCTAAGGGCTTTTCTATACCCTTCTGGATGAGGCATTCCAAAGTTCCTGCTTATGTTTTCGCTGGTGTCCCTGCCCTTTTGGTGCCCTATTACAGTCAAAGGTTCGCCATCTAGCATTGCTATTCCACCGACTATAGACTTGTCGTCTGCAAACTGTCTGTCTCCGTGAAACTCCATAAAATCCAAAAATATATTGGATATATACTCTAGCGTATTGGGCCTGTCTTTATGCCTAGCCAATTTCACTTTTTCCCAAGGGCCCAAACTGCTGTATATTTCATTTTTCATACTCTCCGACTTTTTTCTAAGCGTTTCAATCTCGTCGTCTAAGTTTACGTCTTTTGCTCTAGAGAATTCCTCTAGTTCCTTTATCTTGTTTTCAAGCTCCAGTATAGGCTTTTCAAAGTCTAGAAAATTACTCATATATTTCACCACCTGACGGATGCATCTTAAGTATATCTCCAAGCACCGACTTCATTCTGTGCCTGTCCACTATCTTATCTACAAAGCCTTTTTCCACCAAGAACTCCGATCTCTGAAACCCTTCAGGGAGCTTCTGCTTTATAGTCTGCTCTATAACTCTAGGTCCTGCAAACGCCACAAGCGCTTTTGGCTCTGCCAGTATTATGTCTCCGAGCATGGCAAAGCTGGCCGTTACTCCTCCTGTGGTCGGATCTGTAAGCACAGATATATACGGAAGTTTAGCGTCATCTAGCCTTGCAAGCGCCGCAGAGGTCTTGGCCATCTGCATAAGGGAGAGTATCCCCTCCTGCATCCTAGCTCCTCCTGATGCGCAGAAGATTATGACAGGGAGCCTCTTCTCTATTGCGGCTTCCACCATCCTAGTTATCTTCTCGCCTACGACCGAGCCCATGCTGCCCATCATAAAGGCGGGGTCCATCACAGCTATAGTCGTGTCTATTCCGTTTATCTTTCCCTCTCCTGTGACTACAGCTTCTTCTATTCCAGACTGTTGCTTCGCCTTTTCTATCTTCTCTTCGTAGTCCGGAAACCCTAGAGGGTTCCCTGTGCTTATGTCCACATCGTACTCTACAAAGCTGCCACCATCTATTACTGTCTCTATCCTCTTTCTGGCGTCAAGCCTCCCGTGGAATCCACAGTTGGCGCATACTTTTGAATTTGCCTCATAGTCTTTTATCAGCATAACTTCTTCGCAAGCTGTACACTTCATCCATATCTTTTCGTCGTAGACTTCCATCTTCTTTTTCGGTTTTTCCGAAGTCTCTTCCTGCTTATCTACTTTGTTCTCTGTCTTTAAGCTCGGACTCTCTTCTTTTGCTTCTTCTTTTTTGTAGAGCTTTACAGTAGCGTATTTCCTCTTTGATTGAAATAAGTCACCTAATTTCATTTTTTCATCTCCTTCTAGCTCTAGCCGTTGAGTATTTCCTTCTCTATAAACGAGGTGTCTATGGAGTTCTCAATAAACTTTTCGTTGTTCAATATCTCCATCTGGAAATCTATATTGGTGTCTATACCCGTTATCTTGAACTCGTCTAGCGCCCTTATCATCCTCTTTATGGCTTCGTCCCTGTCATCTCCCCAGACGATTACCTTTCCTATCATAGAGTCGTAGTTTGAAGGTATGGTGTAGCCACTGTATATATGGCTCTCTATCCTAGTTCCATATCCCCCAGGCACAAGCAGCGTGTTTATAGTTCCAGGCGAAGGCCTGAAGTTGTGTTCAGGGTTTTCAGCATTTATCCTGCACTCTATGGCATGTCCTCTCAGCACTATGTCCTCTTGTCTTAGCTTCATAGGGTTTCCATAGGCTATGTTTATCTGCTCTTTTATGAGGTCTACACCTGTAACCATCTCTGTAACTGGGTGCTCAACTTGAATTCTAGTGTTCATCTCTATAAAGTAGAAGTTCCCGTGTATGTCCAGCAGAAACTCTATAGTCCCGGCACTCATGTAGTTTACAGATCTAGCCGCCTTGAGTGCAGCCTCTCCCATTCTCTCTCTGAGATCTTGAGTTATGGCGCTGCAAGGAGCTTCCTCTATGACCTTCTGGTTTCTTCTCTGAAGAGAGCAGTCCCTCTCGCCTAAGTGAATTACATTTCCGTACTCGTCTGCAAGTATCTGAAACTCTATATGTCTAGGGTTCTCTATGAACTTCTCCACATACATCGAGTCGTCGTCGAAGGCAGTTTTGGACTCTGATTTGGCCATGTTGAAACTGTTCTCGAACTCAGATTCTTCCCTGACTATTCTCATTCCTCTTCCTCCGCCTCCGGAAGAAGCTTTTACCATGACTGGGAAACCTATGCTCTTGGCTATTTCAAGCGCCTCTTTGGAATCTGTAGTAGAACCTTCAGAACCAGGAACAACTGGAACTCCGGCCTCTATCATAGTCTTTCTGGCTTCAGACTTGTTCCCCATTCTCTCTATATGCTCTTTCTTAGGCCCTATGAACTTTATGCCGTGCATATTGCATATGTCCACCATCTTTGAATTCTCGGATAAAAATCCATATCCCGGATGTATGGCATCTGCACCTGTCACAACTGCTGCTGAAATTATGGCCTTCATATTCAGATAACTCTTCATTGGAGAAGGCGGTCCTATGCATATAGCTTCGTCCGCCATATGTACGTGAAGCGAATCCACATCTGCCTCAGAGTAAACAGCTACGGTGGCTATTCCCATTTCCTTGCAGGCTCTGATTATCCTTAAGGCTATCTCGCCTCTGTTTGCAATTAAAATCTTACTAAACATAGCTACCTCCTGATTATCATAAGTGGCTGATTGTATTCTACTATATCCTCGTTCTCCACCAGTATCTCGTAGACTTCTCCGTCAACTTCGCTCTTTATTTCGTTCATTATCTTCATAGCTTCTACTATACATACAACTTCGCCTGACTTCACTTTAGAGCCCACTGCGACGTAGTTTTCAGAGTCTGGAGACGGCGAGCTGTAGAAAGTCCCCACTATCGGCGATTTCACTATGAACATATTCTCGTCTTCTGCTGCATTTTTATCGTCAGTGCTGGCTGACACATCCGTAGACTGGCTTACAGCCGGTGCTGCTTGAGTCTGTGGGGCCTCCTGGATAGCATATGGAGCTGGCGCAACCTGAGATGTCTGCACCACTATTTGCTTCTCTTTTGAAATCCTTATCTTAAAGTCGTCTTCCTTTATTTCAACTTCATTTATGCTAGTTTGATCTATAGTCATTATCAGTTCTTTTATATCTTTAAAGTCCATTGTAATTCCTCCTCGCATTTTTATAGACAAATATACGCATAAGTATATTATGTCCAATATATCCTGCTAAATCTCCAAACTATATCCAGTGATTTAATACCATATCGTTTCAAAACCTTGCCTTCCAAAGTCGTGATATTGCATTGATTTTTTTCTGGATAAAGTGCCGTTATATAGCCTACATAAGATTCTCCAGTTTTCTTTGTGTACCTGACTATATCTCTATGTTTGAATTCATTTAGAGATTCCGTCTTAGCTTTTGACTTTCTCCTCATGGGCTTTATATTCCAGTCTTTTACGTCTGTACTGCTCGGTTGCAAGCCAGTTATACAGAGAGCGTCATTGCTATGGCTTTTTTCTATATCCCAGTCGATTCGCCTATTCGATGTATCACCGCCTACAGTGTGCTCAAGCGGCGCTATCTTTGAAAGCTCTTCTCTCAGATAGGTTTTGCCTTGCATAACATGCTGGGCATAGTCAAATCTGGTGTTTTTTCCGTTGATTAAACTGTAGAAGTAATTTTGGTAATTCAGCTCTTCATCTGAAACTTTTTCATGACAACCACTGCAAAGCGTTATCAAGTTGCCAAGCGTATCTGAACCTTTAAGCCTCCTTGGCTGTATATGATGAACTTCCAGTATGCAGTTCGTCTTTCCACACATCATGCATCTATTGCCGTCTCTAAGGATAGCAGCTTTTCTCAAGTTCTCGTCAAGCCTGTTGCTTTTCTGGTACTGCCATCTGTAAGGCTTGTAGCCTTCTGTCATAGCCCTTATATCTATAGCCACATCTTCTAGAACTATATTTGATATAGGTGTGATTTTATCTAGCTTGTTCACAACTCTAAGTATAGAGTCCTTCTTCTGCTTTATGCTTGGAGCTATCCTACTTTTTCTTTTTGAGGAAGCTCTATTGTCAAACCTAGCAGGCCTGTATCTTTTATGGCTTCTTTTGTATCTTCTGTACCCTCTTCTGACGTCCATAAGGTGTTTGACGTCTTGTCTAAGCTGTATAGTTCCTTTGAACACAGGCTTATTGTGCGTATCGCATTTTTGAACTAGCGCTATTCCTACACTCTTAGAGCCGTCATCTATTCCAAGGACTATTTCAGGGACACTCTCCCTCTACTTCTCTATTCAGTTTGATTGTCATAGGGTATTTGTTGATCATTGTAGCTTTTTTCTTCCTGATAAGTATCCAGGCTTTGTTTATATTGGTTGGAGCCAACTTCTTGTCGTTAGCATCCAGTACGAAAGCATACTCTTTTGGTAAATCGGCCATCTCTGACCACTCTCCTTTTGGGAATTTCTCTTCTTGCCAATGTCGTGAGGAAGCTCATGTGTTTCTCTGTTATCTGTGCAGGACATTAGCACAGTTTCTTGATTGGCACTCTTAGAGCTTCAGACTGAAGATCACATCCGAAGGTAAGTCTTTAACTTCTCCTCATAACGTAGTTCATCGCAGAGAATAGCTTTCGCTAAACACTGCTCACTTAGGCTTGAAACCTAGCATAAGTCGAACAGAAAAGAGAATATTTGTCCACTCTTGTCTGCTTTTGTCTATGTTTTTAGCGACTTATGCTTAGTCCTAAATGTGTTAGTACCAAGTTCTAATAGCTGTTACCATTGTAACATACGGGCAATTCCTTTGCAATTAAAAAAGCACTGCTGCGCAGTGCTTTAGTGTACTCCATCTACCCAGAATTCCTTGTTGGCCATATCTGAATAGTATTCCGCCATCTTTATGGTTATCTCATCGTCATGCGATGCGGAACGCTCTATATAAACGTTTATTCCATCCACCTCATACTTCATGTAGTCGCTTAAATCCTTAGGCTCTCTTAGTCTAACAAAGACATCTGCTTTTTGAATCCCTCAGCAACCTACAGGCATCTCTGTATATATGGAGATATCCTTGACCCTTCTATTTTCCAACACACTTCTAGCTTCATCAGTTATATTTATCTTCAAGATAATCACCTCTTTGGCATATTTTCTTTCCAGTACTAAGTTTATACCCGAAATACATGCACTACAACAGTTTTAATCTTAAAATAGTGAAGTCGTCCTCCAGCTCGTAGAAGATAAAGTCGTCTACGCTGTTTTTTATAGCCTTTATAGGATTTTCATGCCTCTCGCCTACAATATCTGCAAGTCTTTCAAAGCCATATTCTTCGCCTTCTCTATTCTTGGCTTCAGTTATTCCATCTGTGTAGAGTATGAGCTCATCTCCCGAACTCAGCTTTACTTGGCTGTCTGTATACACTATGTTGTCGAACAACGAGGTTATAGGGTATCCTGTCCCTTCCAGATGTCCTATATCTTCGCTTTTTATATGGAACGGCACACTGTTGTGACCCCCGTTTACAAACTTGAGAACTCTGTCTTCTGTGTTTATTATCCCGTAGAATATCGTAAAGTAGCTCTCCACGTCTAGATTCAGGTCTAGAAAGTTCTTGTGAAGGTTTGTCATGGCCTCTCCTGGTGAGATATACTCACTCACTATACTTGCCATCGTCTGCTTTACAAACATGGTCATTATGGACGCTGTCACTCCGTGTCCAACCACGTCGCTTACGTAGAAGCCTATATGACTTTCATCTATCTTGAATATATCGAACATGTCGCCGCTCAGCATCTCACAAGGCCTGTATAAATACTCCATCTCCACTCTTCCGTACTTGCCTTGTTTAGGGAGTATTTTCTTTTGAATCTTTCTTGCAAAAGCCAAGTCCTTGCTCATCTTTTCATTTCGCTTCATTATCTCTTTTTCCAGCTTACGCTCTTTTGTCACATCTCTAAAGACCTCTACTACAGCGTATATATTTCCTTCATCATCTCTCACAGGAGAGCTCTTTATGGAGAATATCTTTTCCCCTATGATCTCCTCTTTTTCAGCTATTTCTCCCGTGCTCATGGTGGTCTCTGTTATGCACCTTCTACATCTGCTGTCTTTCTCAAACACCCTGTAGCATTTAGCCCCTAGCGCTCTCCCCTGCAAGTCGCGTTCCATAGACTTGTTTGTATAGATTGTATAACCCTTGTTATCTATAACCCTGACCCAGTCTACCATTCCGTCTAGAATGTCAGATGCAAGCCTGTCATAATTGTTGATTATACTGTCTCCTTTTAGCATACTCTCTATATGACCCAGCATATTTACCCCCTGTATCGTCTTTAGATCTTTTCCCTTTGATATCTTTTATATATTGTACCATAAGATGGGCTTTTTTTCTTTATAAAACTTACCCATATTTTGTGTGTTGTGATATAAGTCACATTTAATTTTGATAGAAATCATGGTTAGTTTCTCTTTCAAGGGGTATTATAAGTCAATAAGAGGAATTCAATTCAAGAGGAGGTTTTACAATATGAGCATGTTTTGTTATCAATGTCAAGAGGCAGCACAGGGAACAGGATGTACAGCAATGGGAGTCTGTGGAAAGACTTCAGCAGTAGCCAATATACAAGATCTACTTATGCACACACTTAAGGGGATAGCGCTTTACAGCCAGAAGGCCAGAGAGCTTAAGCTAGACACTTCTGAAGCTGATGCATTTATAATGGAAGGTCTTTTCATGACTATCACAAATGCCAACTTCGACTACGATGTATTTATAGAAACTATAACTGAGGCTAAGTCCCTTAGAGACAAGGTCAAAGATGCAGTCGTATCTGCAGGTGGAGATGTAAGTGGTATCACAGCAGATGCTGCTACTTGGTCTGCTCCTGAATCAGACTACGACGAAAAAGCTAAATCGGTGGGCGTGCTTTCGACTGAAAACGAAGACGTAAGATCACTTAGAGAGCTTGTAGTATATGGACTGAAGGGAATGGCTGCCTACGCTGAGCACGCTTACAACCTTGGATCTACTAAAGATGATATATTTGAGTTTATAGAGAGAGCACTTGCTTCTACTACAGACGACTCACTTTCTGTAGACCAGCTTGTAGCGCTTACTCTTGAAACTGGAAAGTTCGGAGTAGACGTAATGGCGCTTCTAGATGCTGCCAACACTTCTGCATACGGAAACCCTGAAATAACTGAGGTGAACATAGGAGTTAGAAACAACCCTGCAATACTTATCTCAGGTCATGACCTTAAAGACATGGAGAGACTTCTAGAGCAGACTGCAGGAACTGGAGTAGACGTATATACGCACTCTGAGATGCTTCCAGCCAACTACTACCCGGCGTTCAAGAAGTACGACCACTTTGTAGGAAACTACGGAAACGCTTGGTGGAAACAGCAGACTGAGTTCGCTTCTTTCAACGGACCTATACTGTTCACAACTAACTGTATAGTGCCACCTAAGAGCGAAGAAGTAAGAGAGAGAATCTACACTACAGGAGCTTCTGGGTTCCCAGGATGTACTCATATAGAGATGGACTCAAACGGAAACAAGGACTTCTCTGCCATAATAGAGCACGCCAAGAAATGTGCACCTCCTACAGAGATAGAGACTGGAAAAATAGTCGGAGGGTTTGCACACGCGCAGGTGATGCAGCTAGCCGACAAGGTGGTAGACGCTGTTAAGTCTGGAGCCATCAAGAAGTTCTTTGTAATGGCAGGATGCGACGGAAGAATGAAGTCTAGAGACTACTACACTGAGTTCGCCGAGAAGCTTCCAAAAGACACAGTCATCCTTACAGCAGGATGTGCCAAGTACAGATACAACAAGCTTCCGCTTGGAGATATAGGCGGAATACCTAGAGTTCTAGACGCTGGACAGTGCAACGACTCTTACTCGCTTGCAGTTATAGCGCTTAAGCTGAAAGAGGTATTCGAGCTAAACGACATAAACGAGCTTCCTATAGCTTACAACATAGCTTGGTATGAGCAGAAAGCCGTAATAGTGCTGCTTGCACTGCTTGCACTAGGAGTTAAGAACATCCACCTAGGACCTACACTTCCTGCATTCCTTTCGCCAAACGTGGCAAAGGTGCTTGTAGAGAACTTCGGAATAGCTGGAATAACTTCAGTAGACGAAGATATGAAGATCTTCCTAGGAGCATAATGTGATATAATGTAAAGAGTAAAGCCGAAGACAGAGTTTCTTCGGCTTTTATAAAACTCTAAATACATCTAAATGCAAAGGAGGATCTATGGATCTGAAAAAACTTGAACTCGAGGCAGATAGTTATTCTGACGAACTTGAGCTTTTAAGCCAGTCAAATACAGATGGCTTATCTAGATCACTTACCAGACTATTAAGCAAAGCCAAAACATCCTCTTTATTATGGTCTTGGATTGGCTCTTTTCTTGGAATTTCGATTCTGGCGAATATGCATTCCCTTGTAGGACAGTTATCAGGAGGGACTTTGACCCTTATGGTAGGGTCCTTTGGAGCTTCAGCTGTACTTGCATATTGCGCAATTGAAAGCCCGCTGGCTAAGCCTAAGAACATAATAGGAGGCCATGTGCTTTCCGCATTGGTAGGGGTTACGGTTTACAAGTTATTCGGTGGAGACTACTGGCTGGCTTCAGCCCTTGCTGTCTCGGTAGCCATAGTTGTGATGCAGCTTACAGATACGGTGCATCCTCCAGGCGGAGCTACCGCCCTTATAGCAGTGACCGGAGGTCCTGGAATTTACAAACTAGGATACCTATATCCGCTTGTCCCGGTGGCTTTGGGAGCAGTTGTAATAGTTATAATAGCCTTGGTGGTCAACAATATTCCCGACGGAAGAAGATATCCCCTGAAGTAATTTAGGGGATATTCTCTTGACTTTAACATCGTTATATTTTAATATATAGATATAAATTAAATCGGAGGTATTAATATATGGGCCTTTTAAACTTATTCAGTCAAAATCCAGCAGCTTCACTGTCAGACTCTCAGCTGAAAGAGATGCTCCAAAGCGAAAATCCACCTATACTCTTGGATGTAAGGTCTCCTGGCGAGTATCAGGTAGGACATATCCCAGGCAGTTCAAATGTTCCAGTTCAATTTGTGGCCGATACTATGAATCAGAACAACATCCAACTAGACAAAACTCTAGTCCTGTACTGTCAAAGCGGTGCCAGGTCAGCCCAGGCTTGCCAGATTCTTCGAAATCTCGGATACACAGCTGTGTATAATTTCGGCGGGATCCGCAATTGGAGCTATGGATTCCAGAGGTAAAATATGCGTTCAAATCTAAAGCCAGTAATGATTGCAAAGTCAATCACTGCTGGCTTTTTTCTTTTTCGCAGTATATCATGTTCTTATGGTTGTATTTGAATTCAAAAAAAGAGGGGGGATTTCTTGCCTAGTTTCTACTGCCACTACTTAGCCAGCTCTGCTGTACTCGAAACCATAGGGTCTTCCAGTCTCAAGTCCATTTTAGACTCCAATAGAAATGTATTTAGCCTAGGAGCTCAGGGTCCAGATATATTCTTCTACTTCGACTTCTGGCCATTCAAGAAGTCGACTTCTCTTGCCAAGCTCGGCGGAAGGCTTCACTATCTAAAGGTTGGGCTTTTTTTCGAGAAGTCTCTTGAGTACATCTCCAGGACAAACGGTAGAGACCGTGACATTCTGCTGGCCTATATAATGGGTTATATCTGCCACTACAGCTTAGATGGCTCTGCGCACCCTTATGTTTTCTATAAGTCAGGCTTCAAGGTACCCAAGTCGGAATCTAGAGAGCGGTACAGTGCCGATCACAGGAGATTTGAGACTGCCGTCGACATACTTATGCTTCAACACATTCTGGGTACAAAGCCTTCTAAGCTCAGTCCATTTAAGCTTATTCACACAGACAATCACTCTAGGCTTGTAATAGGGCAGTTCTATTCCTGGATTCTGTCTGAGATGTTCAAGCTGGACGCCCCGTATTCCGAGATAGTTTCTGCGATCAAAGCCACCGAGACTACGCTGCTGCTTTCTATGGACAGAACAGGCGTGAAAAAATTTCTGCTTGAGCTGATTGAGTCTTTGCTCGGAAGGCCTCCAGTTTTTTCTTCTGCAATACACTCTGGCCCTGTAGACAACAATATTGACTATCTAAACCTCGAGCATAGGCCATGGCATCTTCCTTGGGATATAGATGTAGAGATCACCTCGAGCTTCCCCGAGCTATTCGACCGCTCTGTCTCAACTGCCAAAGAGCTGTGCGAGCTCTACTTCTCTAAGGCAAATAGCGGTGACTGCTCCGCTTTAGACGGAACTCTTTGGAACAACTCATTCTACACAGGCTTGAGCTGCGACAGACGTCTGGTGTTCGACTACTTCGACTCTGTCTATGGCGAATACAGGGCCTAGCCTATCTCTCCACGGAGCATCTTGTACTTGACTATTATGCGGTCTATAAGCCTGTCCTCCGTGACTATGCTTTTTTCGGGATGCCTCACTATGAGGTATCCGTCTCCACCTACCTTGACTATCTCATACATCACACCCTTGTACTTGATCATCTCGGAGCTTTTAGACCTGTTCAAGTCGTTTGTGAGGTAGTGATGGTAGGCCTTGAAGATGTCCCTCTGCTCTCTGTCACCGATTTCCGACTGCTCTATAGACTCCAGAAGCTCAGGAGTTATTTCACACCCCTCTTTTATCAGCTCTCCCCGCCTTCTCTGGATCTCTATAGATCTCTCCACCATGCTGTCTATTTCAAGCAATGCTTCGAAAAGCTGATCGTAGTCCATTTTTTCAAGCATATCCAGGTACTCCACTGTATGAAGTTTCAGGCTTGAGACATAGGCTTTTACAGTCTCTTTGCTCACAACATACTTGGCCTTTAGCTTACTTTCCTCTCTGTATGAGACTACATCGTTAGAGAGCACCATCATCATTATGGATTCGTCCACATCCCGGTTTTCAAATAGCTTCAGCCTTACCTCTTCTACAGCTTCTCTGTGCTCTGTCTTGAAACTCTTCTCCACGTCCAGCAGAGACAGTATCTTGCCTATATCTACTATTCTTCTGTCCCTACCTCTTTTAAAGATAAATTCCAAATTCTCTTCAAATATATCTAAGTTAACTGCACGAATCATTTTAGAAGTTTCAAAGCTTCTATACACGGGCTTTGAGAGCTTCTCTTTCGAGATATTGTATATAAGCCTTACGGTAAGCCTGTCGCCTTCTAAGCTCATCTCGTTTAGGTTGTATATCTTCACATACTTTTCCATGATCTTTCTAAATCTATTTAAGTCCATGCGATCACTCCATTATCGAGGATATCTCGTCTATTATTTCATCGTATAACTCAAAGTCTTCTGTCTGAAAATAATCTCCTATGCGGCTGTCCTTTAGCGAAAGCTCCTTCAAGAATTTAGCCATAAGAGATGGCTCCAAGTTTTTTTTCACAAACTCAAGCACTCTTTCCACTTTACCAACTGTAACTTCATCCAAGGTATTTCTATGCAAAACCTCAAAATCACCTATCATAATCGAAGCTGTTTTGTTGGCCAAGGTCCCGACCACAAGATGCTTCTTGTCCTCTTCCCCAGGCATAGCTACAGCTTTGCCGTCCAGTATCCCGTCTATATCTGGAAGCTCGTCTTTCAGCCTGCAGAACTCCGAAAACATGGAGTATGTCACGTCGTCTAGACTGCCTCTTATAAGCTCCCAGACTATCCTGTTTGAATTTAGCTTTTCCTCGTCCGAAGTATACAGCATGTCGCTTATTCCCACCCAAGTCCTAGGAGTCGCAAAGTAGCTGCTGGTCATCTCCAGCTCTGGATTGTAGGTGTGTAGTCGCTCTGGTGCAAAGGATATAAACGAGGTCACCAAGTGGTGTACTCTGTGCTTGTAGGCATATAGGTTCAGCCAGTCTTCCGCGGAGGTCATCATGTTGAACTTTATAAACCTGTCTGAAAGCGCCGGCGGCATCTCGTAGTAGACACCTCTGTCTTCCTCTCTGTTTCCAGTTGCCACTATATGCCACCCATCTGGCAGACTGTACTCTCCAAGCGCCCTGTCGAGACATAGCTGGTAAAGCGCAGTCATTACGGCAGGCTTGGCCGCTGGAAGCTCGTCAAGCAAGAGTATGCCTCGCTCCCCGTCCCTGTCAGCTTCAGGAAGTAGATTGTTTTTAAGCCAGACTGTCGAAGTCCTGTCTTCATTCGGAAAAGGTATCCCCTTCAGCTCCACTTCAGAGTAAAGCAGCACTCTCATATCTATAAATCCGATATTTAAATCGCTTGCGACTTTCCTTACAGTCTCCGACTTTCCAACTCCCACTTTCCCATATATCATGATGGGCTTCTTGAGCCCGTTTTCTATCGAATACTTCAGTATCTCTTCTACGTCTTTTATCCTAGTTTCCGCTTTCATCTAAGCCACCCCCTATAGTTCTACTACTCTGTTGATAACGCTGTACCTCATCACGCTGCCCTCTGTTAAAATCCACATGTGATTGTGCATATCCTCTGGAGCTGTATAGAAACCTCCGTCTGTAATCGTAATTGCAAATCCGTAGCCTATTCTTTTCTCCGCTACGTACTTCGGCACGCAGTTCCAGTCCGTTCCTCCAAAGGCGTATCGCTCTATATTCTTCTCTATCTCCTTTGTATTCAAGGGCTTGTCCAGTACCACCTCTGTGGAAAACCCTATAACTCTTCCATTTAAACTGAACTGTTCTGAAAGATTCTTGATCTGAAAGAGCATCTGGTCTATCTCGCGCTTTTCTATCGAAGACGAAAGATCCAGTACTATAAGCAAGTCCAGAAAGTCTTCCCTTGGTTCAAAGTCAGGTATGACCATATCGTTCCATTGAAACCTAGAGTCTGGATATGCAAAGGAAGTGTCTTCCGTAGTCTTCACCTGAAGATGCCTTCTGAGTATGCTCAGCCAGTTTATCTTCTTGCCCTCTATCCTGCCAAGTATCTTTGAGCCTTCAGCTGAGTCGCTTCCGGCGAGCCTGTCTTTTGTGACGCTTTCGGCCACTATGCTCTTTATCCTGTTCTTTTGCATCTCAGCATTCTCCTGTTTCGTATCTGCCGATGATTCTCTTCTGCTTTTCAAGTCGGATTTTTTCAAGTTCAGGGAAAACACTTCGTCTAAATAAGCTATCTCGCCACTGTTTTCAGAGTAGTTTTTCATAAGCTTTCTGTATATGTTCTCCTCCGTCTCCCGTCTGAACCGCTCCTCGTCGAAAACTATGAATTTATTCAAGTAGAGACCTCTGCTGGGGTCGTAACTGGGTGGAGGATTCAGCTTTCCAAACTCCTGCTCTAAGATTGCACTCAACCTGTGCTCTATGACCATATCGCAAGCTATATTCCAGATTCTAGAGTCTCTGTACTCTCTCCTGTACTCGTGCAAAAGCAGTATCCTGTACATCTCGTGTAAAATAGCGTATCTTAGCCTGGAGACACTGAGCCTGCTCTCCTCTATAAGTTTTTCATTGTACTTTATATATAGTCCATCAGATTCCACTACCGCTTTGATATCTGAATCATCTTTTAATTCCAGTGAGTACAGTACATTTCCGAAAAACGGCTTTGTCATTATAAGCTCCAGCTTCAGCTTGTCTACTTCTCGCCTCGTGTCCATAGCTACCTCCATTTGTGATATATAGAAATTCATACCCATTATTTATTGTTTTCTGTTTAAATCTCAAACCTAAAGTGTATATATATTATAACGTAGTAATTCAATCAGAATTAAATAAATATCGTAATAATAAAACAAGGGGGCATTTGATATGAGTATAGGTCAATTTTTACAATCAGGAGACTGGAAAGGCGAAAAGCACGTACCAGCTATATTGGCACCTTCTTCAGTTAAAGCAGGAGAGGAAGTGGATATAAAGGTAGTTGTAGGCGAAGAGATAAAGCATCCAAACACGCTTGAACATCAGATAAAGTGGATAAAGGTGCTTTTCAAGCCAGCTGACGCCAAGTTCCCTGTGGAGATTGCAGACTTCCAATTTGCAGCCCATGGAGAGTTCGATGTATTCTCTGAGCCAGCTGGAACTGTATCGGTTAAGCTTCCTAAGTCTGGGACTGTATACGCGATGAGCTATTGCAACATACACGGACTTTGGGAAAACAGTTTAGACATAAGCGTAGAGTAGTCTACCGTGAGGGACCGGCCATGTGCCGGTCTTTTTTGTTTTGCGCCATGTTGACAAAGCAAACTCTGTATAATATCATTGTACTGTACAAGTATATAGTTTCTATGAAAGATTGAAGTAGCAGTTTGGCGTTTACAATAGAGAGAGTAGGCTGGATGGTGAAAAGCCTATAACTGCGCAAATTGTGAATTACGTTCTGGAGGATGGCAATTTGCCACGTATATTGCACGTTACAGCAATCTAAGGCAGCTTGTGCTGCGAATTAAGGTGGTACCACGAGTTTCTTCGTCCTTATCAGGATGAACGGGGCTCTTTTTTATTTTCATTTTTTAGGAGGAGATATTTTGGAAAACGTATTTGACACTTTAATGGAAAGAGGATATATAAAGCAGACTACTCATGAAGACGAAATCAGAGAGCTGCTTGGAAAAGAGAAAGTGACTTTCTACATAGGCTTCGACCCAACTGCCGACAGCCTTCACGTAGGACATTTCATAGCCATGATGTTTATGTCCCATATGCAGAAAGCCGGCCACAGGCCTATAGCCCTTGTGGGAGGCGGTACTGCCATGATAGGAGACCCTTCAGGCAGAACTGATATGAGGCAGATGCTGACTGATGAAGATATAAGTCACAACGTAGCTTCTATAAAGTCTCAGCTTGAGAGATTTATAGACTTCTCTGACGAAAAGGCGATACTCGCAAACAACGCCGACTGGCTGCTAGACCTTAACTACGTGAACTTTATAAGGGATATCGGGGTTCACTTCTCTGTAAACAGGATGCTCTCTGCCGAGTGTTTCAAGCAGAGGCTTGAGAAAGGTCTTTCATTCCTCGAATTCAACTACATGCTTATGCAGGGGTACGACTTCTACGTGCTGAACCAGAAGTACGACTGCAAGATGCAGCTTGGTGGAGACGACCAGTGGTCCAACATGATAGCCGGAATGGAACTTATAAGGCGAAAAGAAGGCAAGCAAGCATACGCCATGACTTGCACACTGCTTACAAACAGCGAAGGCCAGAAGATGGGCAAGACTGCAAACGGAGCTGTCTGGCTTTCTGCCGACAAGATGTCGCCATATGACTTCTACCAGTACTGGAGAAATGTCGAAGACGCTGACGTAAACAAGTGCCTAAGACTTCTGACTTTCCTACCTATGGACGAAGTGGAGAGTCTATCTGCACTAGAGGGCGCAGGGATAAACAAGGCAAAGGAGATACTTGCCTACGAGGTCACAAGCCTTGTGCACGGTGCTGAGGAAGCCGAAAAGGCCCAGAGCGCTGCAAGAGCTCTTTTCAGCGGTGGTACCGATAGCTCGTCTATACCTACCACAGAGCTTGACAGTTCTATATTCCAGGAGGGGACAGGGCTTTTAGGGCTTCTTACAGAGCTTGGGCTTACTAAGTCAAACGGAGAAGCTAGAAGGCTCGTTCAGCAAAATGGAGTGTCCATAAACGACGTTCCTGTATCCGACCCTTCTAAAGTTGTAACGCTCGATGACTTTGTAGATGGAAGCATGATGGTCAGAAAAGGCAAGAAGGTGTATCACAGGGTTTCTGTGAAATAAAGGAGATGATTTTTTGGATAGTTCTAAACAGTTGGGTGAAGAGCGGATTCTTCACCTTATAGTGAAGTTTTCTATACCTGCGATAGTCGGTATGCTTGTAAATGCAATATACAATGTGGTAGACAGGATATTTATAGGAAACTTTGTGGGGCCTGAGGCTTTTGCCGGAACTATAGTGGCCTACCCCTATATGATGATAGTCATAGCCTTCGGTATGCTGATAGGCATAGGTGCAACCTCGCTTGTATCTATAAGGCTAGGGCAGAACAAAAGAGATGAAGCGGAGCGGATTTTAGGAAACGGATTTTCTCTGCTTGTCATAACTGCTATTCTGCTCTCTGTGGTTACATTCATATTCCTAGAGCCTATACTTAGGGCATTCGGAGCTAGCGACATAACACTGCCCTACGCTTCAGAGTATTTAAGGATAATACTCTTTGGATTTGGCTTCCAGCTTATAGGCTTTGGAATGAACAACTTCATACGTGCTGAAGGCAGGCCCAGCATAGCCATGAAGACTATGCTAATAGGCGCAATCCTGAATATAATACTGGATGCTGTATTTATGATATGGTTTGATATGGGCATAAAGGGCGCAGCCTTGGCTACTGTTATAGCGCAGTTTATATCCATGGTATGGGTACTTAGGTATTTTTTCTGCGAGCTTAGCCTACTGAAGCTCAAGCGAGAGAACATACCCTTGAGGTTTGACGTTGTAGGTGGAATTCTCTCACTGGGTTCAGCCCAGTTCTCCATTCAGCTTGCCAACAGCGTAATCACGCTCCTCTTCAACCGCTCTTTCGGGCAGTACGGCGGAGACCTAGCTATATCGGCTTTTGGAGTTGTAAACAGTCTGTCTGTAATGATACTCATGCCTATGTTCGGAATAAACCAAGGTGCCCAGCCCATAATAGGGTATAATTACGGAGCGAAGAAATACGACCGTGTGAAAAAAGCTTTAAAGCTCGCAATTTTAGGAGCTACGGCGCTTTCAGTGCTTGGTTTTGTACTGGCTCAGACTGTTCCAGAGTTTCTGGCTTCCTTCTTCTCAGACAGCGAAGAGGTCACGTCTTCAGCTGCCCATGGAATACGGACTTTCTTTCTTGTATTCCCTATAGTTGGGTTTCAGATCATAAGCTCGAACTACTTTCAGGCCACTGGGAAGCCCAAGAAAGCCTTTTTCCTGAGCATGTCTAGACAGGTCATAATGCTTGTCCCAGCTATTCTGCTTTTGCCCAAGTTCTTTGGTGTAGACGGAATCTGGTACGCCATGCCTGTTGCAGACGCTATATCATCAGTCTTAACAGGTGTCCTCTTGTTTAGGGACATACGGGCTTTAAATTAAATACACATAAGAAAAGACGATCGCCTTTAAGCGATCGTCTTTTAAAATTATCCCAGCAGCTCGTCTCCTGGTTTCCATCCTGCCTTGCAGAGTCCACCTGTCTGAAGAGCTTTAAGCACTCTAAGCACTTCATCTACGCTTCTTCCAACGTCTAGATCGTTTACTGTAGAGAATCTTACTTTTCCTTCCGGATCTATTATGAAAAGTCCTCTCATAGCTATACCCTCTTCTTCTATAAGTACTCCATAGTCAGAAGAAGCTTTTCTAGTTCTATCCGATGCAAGCGGGTACTCCAGTATTCCAAGACTTCCATCTATCCAAGCTTTATGTGAGTGTTCACTGTCTGTACTTATCCCAAGTATGTCAGCCCCTATTTCCTCAAACTCGTCATACCTTCCACTGAAGGCCTGTATCTCTGTCGGTCAAACGAAAGTGAAGTCAAGCGGGTAGAAGAACATCACAAGCCACTTCCCTTTGTAGTCCTCAAGTCTTGCCACTCCAAAGTCCTCTCCGTCTCCCGAGATCATCGGAAGGCTAAAATCTGGAGCTTTTGCTCCTACTAATCTTTCCATTTCTTTTTCCTCCTCTTATAATAGAATTGATATTCATTATCATCAAGTTGTTTTAAATAAAGCAGAGAATATATATCTCTCTTGTAGTATATATTCCCTGCTTCTCTGCGTTTAAACATAAATTATAGTATTTTTTTATATTTTTTTATTTCTTCATAGTTTTAATCTATACTAAAACAGCCCCAGCGACTTGAGCCTGTTCTCCACTTTTATACCCGCTGCAGAGTTCAACCGCTTTACATAAGACATGTAGTCAGCGAAATCCTTTTTGCCTTCCACTACCTTTCCAAACACAGTCTTCTCTAGCGCACTCTTGGTCAAGTCCAGTTTTCTGTTTTCCAAGTTCTTCTCTATGTTCTTGAAGTAGTGGTAGAGCGTCATGCTTATGGCCTCTACAAGCTCCTCTTCGCTGAACTTCTTTTTGTGGAACTCTATCCTCTTGTCGTCCATCTCCTCGGAGTCGAGCACCTCTTTTATAAACCCAACAGCGCAGCTGCTCCCCTGGCAGTTGCCACATTCTCCGCCCAAGCAGAGATTTTCAACAGCAAGCCTAAGCTGTATATTTTGGCTTTTGAGCTCGTCTGCTACCTCTCTGTACTCGCTTTCTCTATGTCTGTTTTGAAGCATCTGTCTGGACATGTACACCGCAATAGCCACCACTATGGCGCTGCCGATTCCAAAGTACTTCCAGCTTACATACTCTACCGGAAGCGAGTCGTATAGCTTTGTAAAACCAAATATCAGGAACACTATTGAAGAAACCAGCTTTATATATATCTCTGGAACCTTGTCTCCTATCTTGACACCTACGAATATACCTAGACTGCTTGTAAAAACCATTCCAAGCACTGTTCCTGCCAGCACAAATGCCGCAAAATCTGCATAAGTAGATATCGTCATAGCGGCTAGCTGAGTCTTGTCTCCAAGTTCACCTATAAAGAATGCCAGCGCCACAGTCAGCACAGGTCCGTATTTCTCTTTCACTTCATCCTCATCGCCGTCATCTACTCTAAGGCCCCAAAGTCCGAACACGAGAAACATAACTCCTCCCAGTATCTGAAGGTAGTCTAGGTCTATGTACCTTGCAAGTATCGTTCCAAACAGTATGGCCAGCCCGTGATTCAGCATGGAACCTATTCCTACTCCTAAAAGCACTTTTCTGGTGCTGTACTTGGTGGCGAATGTCATGGCCAGAAGCTGGGTCTTGTCTCCCATCTCGGCTATAGTTATAATCATAAACGCCCTTATCATCTCCATAATCATATGCCTCATCTCCTCAATTAGTTATTATAGCACAGCCCCATGGCGTTTAAGAGGTTTTTTGTGTGGTATAATACTATATATCTAATTTGGAGGTGTTTTGATGTATAAATTTGGATTTATAGGTATTGGAAATATGGGCTATTCCATAATAAAAGGCCTTATGAAAAGCAATTCAAATGAGGATTTCAGCTTTTACGACATCTCGTCTGCAAGAGCTGAACTCATAGAGTCAGAGCTTGGGATAGCTCCGTCTAAGAGTATGGAAGAGCTTGTATCCAATTCCAAGTATGTTTTTCTAGCTGTAAAACCTCAGATATACAGGGTGGTCATGGACAGCATCAAAAGCTATATAAAGCCTGATCACGTTGTAATAACTATAGCGCCTGGATTTGACATGGAGACTGTCAAAATGTACCTTGGATCTAGCACCAGAGTCATACGCTCTATGCCAAACACGCCTGCTCTTGTAGGAGAGGGAATGAGCGTTATAACTTTCTCTGACGACGAATACTCTGATTCAGAGGTGAAAGAGATAAAGAGCATATTTCTTTCATTTGGTGAAATGGAGATAATAGACGAGTCGCAGATGAATGCAGTAGTGCCTATCTCAGGGAGTTCACCAGCATACGTTTATATGTTCATAGAGGCCATGGCCGATGCCGGAGTGTCTATGGGACTTCCTAGGAATCTTGCTTACAAGCTGGCTTCGCAGTCAGTGCTTGGCTCAGCCAAGATGGTGCTTGAGACAGAGTCCCACCCTGGAGAGCTTAAAGATGCAGTTTGTTCGCCTGGCGGAACTACTATAGAGGCCGTTACAGTCTTAGAAGAGCGAGGCTTTAGATCCGCTGTAATAGAGGCTATGAAAGCAGCTTACAGCAAGACCCAGAAGCTGGGCTAAACTAAAAACAGAGTCTGGACTCCCGCGGGAAATCCAGACTCTATTTTTATCTTATAGAAAACGACACTGCATCTTCAGGCAAAAGTGGCTTGCTAAAAAAGTATCCCTGTACATAGTCTGTCCCTTGAACCAAAAGCTGACTGTACTCCTCTTGATCTTCCACCCCTTCTGTAACTACCTTGAATTTCAGTCCATGGCATATGGATATTATCCCCTCCATCACCTGGGCCTCTTCAAAGTTCACAAATCTGTCTTTTATGGACTTGTCCAGCTTCACCTTTGTGACAGGCAGGTAGGCCAAGTAGCTGAGCGAAGAATACCCTGTTCCAAAGTCGTCTAGGGCTATTCCCATTCCCAAGTCCCTTATGGCCTTAAGGCTTCTTATGTTCTCCTCTCTGTTTTCCATAAGCACCGTTTCTGTTATCTCTATCTCAATAAGAGAAGGGTCTATTCCGCTTGACTCGATCTGCTCTTTCAGAAACTCGACAAAGTTCTCCTGCCTTATCTGAAGCGGAGACACGTTTATAGCCACCGGCTTTAAATCATGTCCTTCCTCTTTCCATTCTAGAAGCTGTCTTATGGCCTCTTTTACCACCCATTCACCTATTGGGACTATCAGCCCTATCTCCTCTGCCACACCGATAAATACAGCTGGAGATAAATCCGAGTTCGCCATCCTTATGAGCGCTTCAAAATAAGCTATTCTTTTTTCGCCTGCATCTATGACCGGCTGGTATAGAAGCTTGAACTTTCCATTTTCCACAGCATCCCTGAGATCGCTCTCTAAGTTGACTTTCCAGTCTAAACTTCTCATCATATCATCACTGAAGTAGTGGCATCTGTTTTTCCCAAGTTTTTTAGCGTCGTACATGGCTATATCAGCTTTCATTATCACTTCCTCTGAGGTTATGGCGTCTATTGGATATATTGCTACTCCAACACTTGCAGTTATATGGTTTTTAATGCTCTCTATGGAGTTGTGCATCTTAAATGATTTAAACACCGTATCTACGCAGCTTTTTATTTCCTTGTACTCTATTACAGATGGCATGTGGACCACAAACTCATCGCCTCCAACTCTGTACGCTGTGGAGCCATGAGGTATTTTTGAGAGCAGAAGATTCCCTAGGTGCTTTAGCACCTTGTCTCCATAGGAATGCCCCAGAGTGTCATTTATGTTTTTAAAGTTATCTATATCTATGAGTATTACCGAGCCCTTTCCATCTCTCTCTATATGGTATGATATATCCTCGGAACACTTTCTTCTGTTGAATAGATTTGTCAGCAAATCGCGTTCAGCTAAGAAACTTATATGTTCCTCGCTTGACTCCAGCTTATCGACCATCTCTTTCAAGTCTTCATTCTTAGACATAAGCTTTGTCTGAGCTTCGCCTAGCTGCTTCTGGTTCT
This sequence comes from Andreesenia angusta, assembly GCF_001855385.1. Lineage (NCBI taxonomy): Bacteria > Bacillati > Bacillota > Tissierellia > Tissierellales > Gottschalkiaceae > Andreesenia > Andreesenia angusta. Next base: position 49,548 of record NZ_MKIE01000007.1, read on the forward strand.
GCCTCAACATTTCATTTGTGCTTAAAAGCTCATAGCTTACAAACCCTGAAACTGAAGATATCAGAGCTCCTGTAGCTATTATTATGTAGAACAGACTAGACTTCCCCGAAAATCCTTCTTTGGGAAAAGCTCTTATTGTCAGCTTAGAGTCGTACAGCTCTATGTCTACTGAGTCTACTTCGTCATCTTCTACCTGAGTCTCGCTGTCTAAATTGCTCCAGACCACACTATCTGACGCTTTGAACCCATCTTTCGAAACAAGAGTTACATACATATCCTCTGACAGAGCTTTGACTCCGCTGTATTCTATTATTTTATTGTAGTCGAAAACCATGGATATCTGTCCAAGATAGTCTCCATCAGACTCTACCGGTATTCTCACTATAAACCCTGTTCCGCCCTCCACTAGCTCTACGGGAGCTGTGAATATGGTCTCTTTTGTTCTTTTAGTGTAGAGTATCCAGTCCTTTTGAGCTTCTATTTCAGCAAGATCTCTGCCTATCCCTGATTTGTTTTCTTCATATGGATATGTATGGGTTATGGTCGTGTCTGTTAAGAAGCTTATATTTCTCATGACATCGTCGCCAACTCCATATGTCTCTTCCCCAAAATCCGAAAACTCCTCTTGGTCGAAAGTCGGATTCCTTCCTATATAGTCTTTAAAACCGCTTGCTGCAACTATCTTATAGGCTATAGAGGTCTGTATATCATCTTCTATATCAGACAGGGACTCCTTCAGCTTTTGCTCTTGGTGCTCCTTCTCTCTTGTGTATTCCAAAGCTGATGTAAAAAGGAATATAGCCACAACTAGCAGAAATACACCAAAAGCTTTTAAGTAATTATTTTTCAAGGATTCCAGGGCAAACACCCCCTTATCTATTTTGGCTTACACCTTAATATATACCTAAGTTGCAGTGCTTTAATCTTCTTTGTCGAACTCCTGCTCTATGTCTTTTTTCTTTTTCCAGCTTCGCTTTTTAATCCACGTCGCCGCCGCCCGCTCTACTACAAATATGGGGACAGTGTTGTATATAGAGTAACTAAACGAAACCATATTGAGCACAATCAAAAAACCAACTGAAAAATAATAAAGACCCGCCACAAGATTAAGTATCCCCTGAACTTTATCACAGTTGAAACTGCTCTTTTCCTTGCTATGTATATCTATCCCATCTGATATGCAGTACACCGCTCTAAAGATCAAAACCACTCCCCAGAGTCCAAGCACGCTGCCGAACAACTTAAACGCCGCAAGCTTTTCAATCTCCATAATAATCCCCCTGAACTTCTAATCCGATATTTAATTCCCTTCTTCTTAATATACCCATTCTACAAGATTAAACCAGTTCTCCCTTTGAAATTACAGAAAAGTCCAAATTCCATATGGAGTTTCTGGAATTTGGACTTTCCCTATATTTTCTATTCTACTTTCACCTTTAACATCTCCACTCCAGCTATATCCTTTACAGAAAACTCTCTGTTTTCGTATACGCCGTAGGAGCTCGGATGGCCTCCTTTTGGAAGCGTTATAGAGCCAGGGTTGAACAGATAGAAGTGCTCTTTCTTCTCAGCAACAGGTATATGTGTATGGCCGTGGACCATTACGTCAAATGCTCCTTTCGGCAGCTTCGACTCGTTGTAGATATGTCCATGTGTGATGAAGAACTTGAGTCCGTCCACAAATATTATGCTGTAGTCTGCTGTGATGTCGAAGTCAAGCACCATCTGGTCCACTTCGCTGTCGCAGTTTCCACGCACAGCCATCACTTTGTCTCTGTACTTGTTCAGTACGGGTATAAGGTCTTTCGGGCTGTACTCCTCTGTAAGCGGGTTTCTGGCGCCGTGGTAAAGCAGATCTCCCAGCAGCACAAGCTGATCCGGCTTCTCCTTTTCGTATATCTCCTCTATCTTCTTTCCGTAGTGATATGAGCCGTGTATATCCGATATAAAAAGCAGTTTCAAAACTTTCCCCTCCTTTAAAATTCTAAAAAAAGGGCAGCCTTATAAGCTACCCTTTCGTCTATATTCTTATATCTCTATTGTGCTTCTCCACTCTTTTATAGTGTACTTACGAGATTTTTCCTTTATAACTGGATCGTTCTCTACAAGCTCTCTAGCCTCTTCTTCGCTAGCTGTGTTGTATATCATAAGTCCTCCGCTGTGATCTGTGAAAGGTCCTTTTGCGAATATCTTGCCTTCTTCTATATACTTTGCAAGGTAAGCCTTGTGCACGTCTAGCACCTCTGCGTCCTTCTCAGCGTCTATAGTCTCCATTATAACTGCGTAAAGTATCATTTTCATTCCTCCTAGTCTAAATTATTTCAAATCCATTATAACACAGATTCGCTAGTATCTAATGTGGAATTTGCCGAAATAGCCCTTGATTTCCTCTCTCAAAAGCTCCAGCTCCTCTTTTTTATACGGTGTATAGCTCTTCCCGGAGAGTATGTTCCCGCTGTCTCTGTAGTTCTGAAGGGTGTATTTCATACTGCCCTTTATTCTCTTGGCTATTTTCAGTATGTCCGCTGTGCTCAGAAGCTCCTTGCATATGGTGGTTCTGAACTCGTAGTCCACTCCTGACTCTCTTATAAGCTCTATAGACTCCTCTATCGTCTCTATGTCCACTTTTTCAATGGCAACACTTCTGTAGTTCTGAATTGGGGCCTTTATGTCCATGGCTATATAGTCTAGCAAATTTCTTTCCAAGAGGTCTCTCAAGGCTTTTGGAGAGGTTCCATTTGTATCCAGCTTTATCAGATACCCCATGCCTTTTAGCTTTAAGATAAACTCATCAAGCCCTTGCTGCAGCGTAGGCTCTCCGCCGGTTATGCAGACTCCATCCAGATATTTTTTCCGTTTTTCAAGCTCAGAGAAGAGCTCCTCCTCGTCTATATTCTCTCCCATATTGTAGACAAGCTCTCTGTTGTGGCAGTACGGACAGCGGAAGTTGCAGCCGCCTGTGAAAACCACGGCCACAATCTTGTCTGGGTAATCTATAAATGAAGATTTCTGAATTCCCTTTACCTTCAAACTATATCACGTCTTCCATTTCTTTCTCGTTTTCAGCCTCTAAGCTAGCTTCCGGTGAGAATTCCACTCTGTCCTTGAACTCCTCTTTCTTGCCCTTGTTCCAGGCCTGTACAGGCCTGTGGAATCCAACAACTCTAGTCCAAACTTCAGACTCCTGTCCGCACTGTGGGCATTCGAAATGCTCTCCCTTAAGGTATCCGTGCTCAGGACATATGCTGTAGGTAGGAGTCACTGTGAAATAAGGTATAGAGCTATTCTCAAAAGCCCTCTTTATAAGCAGCTTTGTGGTCTCCACGCTGTCTATCTCTTCTCCTATAAAGCCGTGAAGCACTGTTCCTCCAGTGTAAAGCGTCTGAAGTGGCTCCTGCTGCTCTATGGCCTCGAAGACATCTTCTGTATATCCTACAGGAAGCTGTGTAGAGTTTGTGTAGTAAGGCTCGTTCTCTCCCTGAGTGTATATCTTAGGGTAGAGCCTCTTGTCCATTCTGGCGAATCTGTAGGCCGCTCCTTCCGCTGGAGATGCCTCAAGGTTCCAAAGACTTCCCGTCTCCTCTTGGAATATGCTTATAACCTTGTTCATAAACTCCATTATCTCTACAGCGAAGTCTCTTCCCTCTTCTGTAGTTATGTCTTTGCCTAGAAGGTTTACGCAAGCTTCGTTCATTCCGTTTAGCCCTATTGTGCTGAAGTGGTTTTTGAAGTACTCTCCTGTGCCGTCCTTTACACCCTGGAGGTAGAACCTAGAGTATGGATAGAGCCCTGCGTCCATATACCTCTCTAGTATGTCCCTCTTCACTTCGCATATCTCCTTGGCGTACTCCATAAGGTCTCTGACTCTCTTCTTGAACTCCATCTCATCTTTCGAGAGGTATCCAAGCCTGGCCATATTCAAAGTCACCACGTTTATAGATCCAGTCAGAGGGTTTGCTCCGAAAAGCCCTCCTCCTCTTTTTCTAAGCTCTCTGTTGTCAAGTCTCAGCCTGCAGCACATAGATCTCACGTCTTCTGGAGACATGTCGCTGTTTACGAAGTTTGCAAAGTAAGGCGTTCCGAACTTTCTAGTCATCTCCATTATGCTGTCCGCCACCTCCGACTCCCAAGGGAAGTCGTCAGTTATGTTTATAGTAGGTATAGGGAAGCTGAAGCTTCTACCTGCTCCGTCACCTTCCATCATCACTTCGCAGTATGCCTTGTTGAACATATCCATCTCCGCCTGGAACTCTCCGTACACCTTCTCCTGTCTCTTTCCACCCACAACTACAGGCATCTTCTCCAGCAGCTGATGAGGTTTTATGTCAAGAGTTATGTTTGTAAAAGGAGTCTGGAAGCCTACCCTTGTAGGTATGTTGAGGTTGAATACAAAGCTCTGTACAGCTTTCTTGACTTCGCTGTAGCTTAAGTTGTCGTAGTATATAAAAGGAGCCGCATAAGTGTCTAGAGAGCTTACAGCCTGTGCTCCGGCTGCCTCTCCCTGAAGAGTGTAGAGCCAGTTTACAATCTGCCCTAGAAACGACTGTAGATGCTTAGGAGGATTTGACTCTATCTTTCCAGACGCACCTTTGAATCCGTGCTGAAGCAACGCTTCAAGGTCCCACCCGCAGCAGTAAGGCGCTAGCAGTCCCAAGTCGTGTATATGGATATCTCCCTTTATATGAGGGTCTCTCAGCTCTTTTCTGTATATCTTGTTCAGCCAATACTTCTTGGTTATAGACTCGACTATGTGGTTGTTGAGTCCCTGAAGGCTGAATCCCATGTTGGCGTTCTCGTTTACTCTCCAGTCGTCAAGCGAAACGTAGTCGTCTACAAGGCTCTCTGCATCCATAAGCAGGTTCTTCACGTCTCTTATCTCTTCTCTCTTCTTTCTGTAGAGTATGTAAGACTTGGCTGTCTTGGCATGCCCCTCTTCTATAAGCACTTTTTCCGCTATATCCTGTATATCCTCTACAGTCGGAACTCCTCCACCGAAAGCTTCTTTGACTATCTGCTCCACCATATGAGAAAGTCTCTTTGCTTCCTCTCTGTCCGTTCCTCCAACTGATTTTGCCGATGCAAATATCGCTTCCTCTATCTTTGTAACGTCGAACCCGACTATATCTCCATTCCTTTTCTGTACTCTAGCCATAGTGATGCCCCCTTATATTGTGTTCCAAATTAAAATACACCATATATATGGTGTATCGGTCTTAACCTATTATAGTCTAAAGCAGAACTATCTACAAACCAAATCCATTTTAAATTAGCCCTGATTTTATGATTATATTCTACTTATCTTTATTTCCTTGCCTCTTGCTAACTATTTCACTTTTGACAATCAGACTACCGACCCTCCGTTAGGACTCAGGACCTGACCGGTTATAAAGTTGGATTTGTCGGACGCAAAGAAGAGCACGGCCTCGGCTATATCCTGCGGAAGACCCATCTTCATCATTGGGATCTCGCTCGTTATATCCCTGAGCTCCTCTTCCGAAAAACCTCCATTCATGTCGGTGTCTATGACTCCAGGGGCTACACAGTTTACATGTATATTGGACGGCCCCAGCTCTTTCGCAAGGGACTTTGTAAGCGCTATTATCCCAGCCTTTGTGACCGAGTAGTGGACCTCGCAAGACGCCCCTATAAGCCCCCAAATAGACGAAATGTTTATTATCTTCCCAGACTTCTGTGGGAGCATGTACTTAAGGGCATGCTTCGAGCAGTAGAACACGCTGTTCAGATTTGTCCTTATCATCTTGTCCCAGTCCTCGTCTGTTATGTCCGTAAACAGCTTTATCTCGGCTATTCCGGCGTTGTTCACAAGCACGTCAAGCCCTCCAAACCTCATTTTCGCAAATTCAATAAGCGACTCGGCTTCGCAAGCCACAGATACATCTGCTCTGAATATATCCACTGAGAACCCCTCCGAAAGTAGCCTCTCCTTGAGCTCCTCTGCATTCTGCTCGGAGTTTCTGTAGTTTATCACCACATTGTAGCCCTCTCTTGCTAAATTCTCCGATATAGACCGCCCTATTCCCCTAGAGCCTCCCGTAACTACAGCTGTCTTTCTGTTCATATTATCACCCCTTTAAATTATATAGCTGCATATGTAGACTGCCAGCACTGCGTAAACCGCGACCTTTGTAAGTCCTTTGTTGTAGTATGCCAGAAAAATAGCCACTGCCGTTCCGATCGCTCCTGTCGCCATATTCCCTGTAGAGTAGATTACAGCCGGAAACGTCATAGAGCCAAGCACCGCATATGGCACATAGTACAGAAACGACTTCAGAAATTTCGACTCTATCCGCCTTCCCTTCATCGCCAGAAGCGGTGCGACCCTTGGTATGTAAGTCACTGTGGCCATTATGGCTATGTAAATGTACGTGCTTCTCAAATCAGTCACCCTCCCTAGGAAATATAATCGCTCCAGCTCCAGAGGCTATTACCGTAGCTATGACTATTGTCCAGCCCTGTGATACAGCCTTGGCAAGAGGCATATATCTGAAGAATACACCCACATATATGGCTATAGCTGTGACCCCAGCGACTTTTCTGCTCTTTCTGGCCTCTGGGACTATGATTGCAAGAAACATCCCGTAGAGAGCTATTCCCATGGCCGACTTCAAGCTCTCTGAGAGCAGTCCCGAGACAAGTGCTCCTGAAAGAGTTCCCAGTCCCCAACTCAAATAGGGCAGCGATATAAGACCTATCATATAGGGAACACTTAAATGCTCTCGCTCTATTGAAGCCACAGCAAATGTCTCGTCTGTGACCCCGAATCCCACCAGAAGCCTATCCAGCAATCCGAAGTTCTCCATCTTCTGGCTCAGCGAAAGCGACATAAGCATATACCTTATGTTTATCACAAAAGTGGTTATGGCCACTTCTAAATAGCTTCCGTTTGAAACTATTGCATTTATGCCTGCAAACTGGCCTGCGGAAGTGAAATTGGTCACAGAGACTGCAAGTGTCGAAAAGGTGTCCATTCCCATGCCTGAGGCTATCATTCCGAAAGTGAAAGAAACGGGAAAATAGCCCATCGCTATGGGCAGAGAAGACCTAAGCCCTTCCTTTAATTCCATACTCTCGCCTCCAACTCATTTTTAGCTCAAAAGTATATTTTAACACAAAAAGAGGGCAGAGACGATATCTCTGCCCAGCTTATTTTACCCTAAGGGCTCTCATGGCGTTCAGCACCGCTATAAGAGAGACTCCTACGTCTGCAAATACAGCCTCCCACATGGTTGCAAACCCCAGAGCTCCAAGCCCAAGCACAAGGAGCTTTACTCCAAGTGCAAACACTATATTCTGTACAACTATCTTCTTGGTCCTTCTAGCTATCTTTATAGCCGTGGCTATCTTGCTCGGCTCGTCCGTCATTATGACTATGTCAGATGCCTCTATGGCTGCGTCCGAACCAAGCCCCCCCATGGCTATTCCTATATCTGCTCTTGCAAGCACAGGGGCGTCGTTTATTCCGTCGCCTACAAATATCAGCTTTCCACTTCTGCCTTTTTCCGCTTCTATCATCTCCAGCTTCTCAAGCTTGTCCTCAGGAAGCAGCTTTGCAAAATACCTGTCCAGTCCCAGCTCCTCTGATATCTTGGAAGCCGTGTCTTCGGAGTCGCCTGTAAGCATTGTGATCTCTTTTATGCCAAGCTTTTTAAGCTCTTTTATGCTTTCAGCGGCGTCGCCCTTTATCTCGTCCGCTATCTCTATCTTCCCGGCATATTCTCCGTCTATTCCCACAAGCACCACTGTCCCGCTGTTCTTGTCCGAAAACTCTATCCCCTGGGCTCTTAAGTGCTTTTCATTTCCCACAACTACAGTTTTCCCGTCTATCTCCGCTGTTATTCCATGTCCTGAGACTTCCTCGTACTTCCCTATCCTCTTCTCGTCTGGAGTTTTGCCATATTTAGACACTATGGACTTTCCTATAGGGTGTGTCGTGTGCGCTTCAGCTATGGCTGCGTACTCCAGCACTTCCGATTCGCTGTACCTTTCAGATGCAATTACCTTCTGGACTTCGAACACCCCCTTTGTGAGCGTGCCCGTCTTGTCCATGACCACGTACTCCACGTCGTTTAGCGCCTCCAGGTAGTTGCCTCCCTTTACGAGGATTCCCGACTTAGAGGATGCTCCTATCCCTCCGAAGAAGCCAAGCGGTATAGAGACCACCAGTGCGCAAGGGCAGGAGATAACTAGAAATACAAGCGCCCTGTAGATCCAGGTAGAGAAATCGTCTCCCGTGAAAATCGGAACTCCTATGGCTATAACGGCTGCAAGCCCTACGACTGCTGGAGTGTAGTACTTTGCGAACTTGGTTATAAAGTTCTCTGTAGGGGCCTTTTTTCCGCTGGCGTTTTGAACAAGGTCAAGTATTCTGGAGACTGTAGACTCTCCGAACAGCTTTTTGACCTCTATCTCTATAAGGCCAGTCTCGTTTACAAAGCCTGAAAGGGCTTCATCTCCTACTTTCAAGCTCCTAGGCACGGGCTCGCCTGTAAGGGCTGAAGTGTTCGCCCTGCTCTCTCCCCTTACAACCACTCCATCTAGTGGAATCTTCTCTCCCGGCTTTACCAGTATTACGTCTCCTATTCTGACTTCCTCCGGTGAAACCCTCTCAGTCACACCGTCTTTAACTATATTTGCATAGTCTGGCCTTATGTCTAGCAGTGACTTTATGGACTTTCTAGACTTGTTCACAGCTCTCTCCTGGAACATCTCTCCGACCTGGTAGAAGAGCATTACAGCCACAGCCTCAGAGTACTCTCCTATCATTATGGCTCCGAAAGTGGCCAAGCTCATAAGGAAGTTTTCGTCGAACACGTCTCCTTTCAGTATGTTCTTAAACGAACGCAAGACTATGTCTGAACCTGCAAATAAGTATGAAAGCGTAAGCAGCCCTGTCTTCACATTGCCGCTCTCTATGAAAAATGAAATCCCAAATAGGGCCGCTCCAAACAGTATCCTGTAGAGATCTTCTCTTCCCTCTCTGTCGTCTTCCTCCTGGCTTTTCGCCCTGTCTACTTCCTCGGTATAACTGTGTATAACTTTGACACCCGGCTCTATCCTGTCCACAATCTTCTCTATGGCCATGACTGTAGACCTTATGTCTATGTCCTCGTCTGCCTCTAGGTTTAGATTGCCGTTTACCATATTTACAGAAGCCGTATCGACTCCTTTTAGAGAAGATACCTCTGACTCTATCTTGGCTGCACAGCTCGCGCAGTGTATTCCCTCCAGCACTACTTCTAATTTCAAAATATCCACCTCCAATATTACATATGAACAGTTGCTCATATGTTGTTCTATGAATATTATAGTCCCTTTCAATATAAAAATCAACAAAAAAATAAAAGCAGATGATTTTCATCATCTGCCTACTATTCGTATATTTTTGCCTTTTCTTCTATTCGCTTAAAAGTGTACATTATGACAGAGTTGAGCATAAGGTATACCACCGCAGCTATCACGAATGGGCTTATTATAAACTCCTTCGTCACTATCTCTCTAGAAGACCTCAGAAGGTCCCCAAGACCTATAGCTGCCACTAGGGCTGTGTCTTTCACAAGGTTTACCATCTCACTGGAAGTGGTGGGTATGACCCTCCTCACAGTCTGAGGGAATATTATATACACCATAGTCTGCCAGTAGCCAAATCCCATGGCCTTTGAAGCCTCGTACTGGCCCTTGTCTATGGACTCTATGCCTCCTCTGAATATCTCGGTGAAGTAAGCGGCGTAGTTTAGCACAAACGTAAGTAGCGCTGCAGCAAATCCACTGCTTATAGTCAGCTTAGGTGACAGTATTGGAAGCCCGTAGTACACAAAGAACACTTGAAGCAAGAGAGGAGTTCCCCTAAACAGCCACGTGTAGAAGCTGAGTACGGTCTTTAGAGCTTTCCCTCCTGACACTTTTCCTACCGCCGCCAACGCCCCTAGGGGAATCGAAAGTACAGCAGTTCCAAGCGCAAGCTTGACCGTAGTGCCTATTCCGTTCAAAATATAGAATAAATTATTTATTATTGCCTCCAATACCGTTTCCTCCTAAGTTTTACTTTACAAGTATGTCTTCTCCGAACCACTCGTCAGATATAGCGCTTCCCTTTTCACTGCTCTTGACTTTTTTCAGCGCTTCATTTAGCTTTTTCAAGAACTCTCCGTCTTCTTTTCTGACACCTACAGCATAGTCCTCTTCGCCTAGGTCTCCTGAAAGCACTTTAAATTCTCCTTCTTTCTTGCTCATATAGTATCTTCCAACTATCTCGTCTACAAGTACTGCATCAACTCTACCTGCACTTAAATCCATAAGCGCCTCTGTGTTGTTTGCATACTTTGTAACCTCTGAAAGCGAATCGCTGAATTCAGAATCTGAAGCTAGAGCCTTTTCACTACTGCTTCCAAGCTGAAGTCCAAGCACCTTTCCTGAAAGATCCTCTTTGGACTTCACATCTGAATCTGACTTTACCACTATTATCTGCCTGTTTGCAAGATAAGGCTCTGTGAAGTTTATCTCTGCCTTTCTCTCCTCTGTGACAGTGAGTCCGTTCCATATCACGTCTATGTCGCCTTTCTTAAGGCTAAGAAGCACTCCGTCCCAATCCACAGACTTGAACTCAACTTCCATACCCATCTCCTCGGCCGCAGCCTTGGCAAGGTCTATGTCAAATCCAACTATCTCTCCGCTCTCATCCCTGAATCCCATTGGTGGAAAGCTGTCATCAAGTCCAACTACAAATTTATCCTCCGCAACTTTAACCCCAGCATCTGAAGCTCCTTTATCTTCACTTCCACTGCATCCTGCTATAAGCATAGTAGCCGATATCATCAGTGATAATCCAAGCAATAATCTCTTTTTCACGTCTATTCCTCCTGTAAAAGTTATTTTCAGGTCCTATTCTACTTTAAGTTGTTAAAGTTGTAAAGCAATATTTTCTTAATTTTTAGAAACATTTAGACAAAAAAACAGAGCCTTTCGGCTCTGCTCGCTACTCTATAGTGACTTCTGGGATATCCATATTCTCAAGATCCATATTCTCTAGATTGAAGTCTTCAGGGTTGAAATTCTCCATCCCTTCGATACCCTCCATATTCTCAGGCATTTGGAGCTCCAAGCTCTTCATATAGTCTTCAAAGCTCATGGAGTTCTCCTCTGTAAGCTCTGGGAAATCTATGTTCTGATCATTGCCCATATCCCAGATCCTGAATTTCAAGTCCATAGCAAGTCCTTCTGTCTCGTTTTTAGAATCCACAAGGTCCATCTTGATATCCTGCCCCACTATATAGTCGTCTCCGTCTATATATACAGCGTACTCGAAGTTCTCTATCTCTATATTCTCAAATGAAGACTTCATTTCAGCCACCATGGCGTCTATCTCTTCTTTGCTTGGAGCTTTTCCTGATTGCTCGCCCATCAGTTTTATAAACTCTTCATCTGAGTAGAGCTTCTCAACTGTGCTGATCAAGATCGCCTTTACATCTTTGCTCTCCAGCTTGACTGTGCCCTTGTCCACATTGACCTTGCCGTCTGGCATCTCAAGCTCAGTCTTCTCTAGAGCTATTTCCCCGTTTTCCTTTATTCTTTTGACTATATCAGCATACAGTTCATCCGAGAGTTTTTTGAGACTCTCTTGACTCTTTTGAACATCTGTAGCTCCTTCTGCCCCTACATCCATGACTATATACTTGTCAGACATAGGCATCTTAGTTATGCTCTGCTTGGAGTCGCCGTACATCTCCATATTCATGCTGATTCCCATCATAGAGTAGTTTATGTCGGCTCTTGTCTTGTCCTTGTCTACATCGGCCTTCATCTCTACAGTTATATTTCCCATTTCGCTTTGAGCAGTTTCACCCTCCAGCTCCTGCATGTTCACTCCTATGTCTCCTGACATCGACATCTTATACTGCTCTAGCTCGCCTGTCTTTTTGACCGCTTTTTCAAGCCTTGCAACAGGGTCGTTGCCACAGGCAGTTGTCATAAGAAGCATAGAAAGCAGCAGTCCTAGCACTATTTTTTTCATTTTATCTCCCCCCATTATTCACTATGCGAAATTTATACCCCAACAATCAAATAGATATCAACTTATCTTCTGAAACTGTGATTTATAGAGTCTGGAGTATGCTCCATCTCGCTCAAGGAGCTCTTTATGCGTTCCGCTTTCGGCTATTCCGCTCTCTGTCAGGACTATTATCTCATCTGCGCTCTTTATGGTCGAGAGCCTATGCGCTATCACGATAGTAGTCCTTCCCCTTGAAAGTTTCTCAAGCGACTCCTGTATTATCACTTCGTTCTCGTTGTCCAGCGCCGAAGTGGCCTCGTCCAGTATGAGTATGCTAGGGTCTTTCAAGAACACTCTCGCTATAGATATCCTCTGCTTCTGACCGCCTGAAAGCTTTACGCCTTTCTCGCCTATATTGGTGTCGTAGCCATCTGGAAGAGTCATTATAAACTCGTGTATATTGGCGTTCTTCGCAGCCTCGACTATCTCCTCGAATTTGGCGTCTCGCTTGCCGTAGATTATGTTTTCCTTTACGGTACCGGTGAAGAGAAATACATCCTGGTGCACAAAGCCTATCTTCTCTCTAAGAGACTTGAGCTTTATGTCCCGTATGTCTCTGCCGTCTAGCAGTATCGCTCCGCTGTCTACATCGTAGAACCTCATTATAAGCTGGCAGATCGTGCTCTTTCCGCCTCCCGAAGGCCCCACAAGTGCCATCGTCTTTCCGCTTTCAACTCTAAAGGATATGCTTTCCAGTACATCTGACTTGCCTTCGCTGTACCTGAAGCTGACATCCCTAAACTCTATTTCCCCACTCACCGATTCCACTTCTACTGCATTCTCTCTGTCCACTATAGAGGGCTCTATATCCATAAGCTCTGTGAATCTCTCGAAACCGCTCATTCCATCTTGGTAGTGCTGCATAAAGAGACCTAGTTTCTTTATAGGTTGCAGGAAGTAGGCTATATATAGCATGTAGGCTATAAGGTCCCCTGTGTTTATAATCCCCTTGTAGGCGAAATACCCTCCTAGAGATATCACTATCACGTCAAGCGTATTCGAGAAAAGCAGTATGCCTGAAGTAAACTCCGCCATCACCTTGTATGCGCCCTCTCTAGTGCTTTTAAATACGCCGTTGTTCTCCTTGAACCTCTCTAGTTCGTAATCCTCTCCTGTAAAGGACTTGGTGACTCTGACTCCAGATATGCTGTTTTCAAGCCCCGAGTTTATATTTGCAATCTCCTTTCTCTGGGCTCTGAAAGCTTGGGACATTCTCCTTCGCTTTCTTATTCCGAATATCGCCATTATAGGTATGAAGAGAAACAGTATAAGCGTAAGTCTCCACTCTATGCTCATCAGTATTCCAAAAGACCCCAGCAGCATTACCACTGATATTATGAGGTCCTCGGGGCCGTGATGGGCAAGCTCTGTTATGTCTTTTAGGTCGTTGACTATTCTAGACATTATATGACCCGTCTTGTTGTTGTCGTAGAAGTCCACAGACAGCTTCTGTATATGAGAGAAAACCTCTTCTCTCATATCAGACTCCATCCTGACTCCGACTATATGACCCCAGCTATCCACTATGTAGCTGCATATGAACCTGACTAGGAAAAGCCCCACAAGCACTCCGGCCATCATGAGTATAGAGTCTATCTGCTTGTTGGGGATATATTCGTTTATGACCCTTCTTGCCGCCACTGGATATACAAGGTCTATCCCCGCCATCATTACGGCGCAGAACATGTCTATGAAAAACAGCTTTTTATGTGGTTTATAGTATTTTGCAAATCTCCTCACCATCTCCAATTTACATGCCCCCCTTTTTCACCTCATTTTTATCTTTGAGCTCCATCATGATCTTAGACAGAGAGTAGACCATGATATATAGAAACGCCAGCGCGCCAGTGTCGTTTAAAACCATTGCAAACACAGCAGTCGCATAGCATATCATATGCCTGACGTATTCTCTCGAGCCTTTTTCCACATGGTCCCTGACATACCTGAAAAAAATCAGTGACTGTGCAAATACAACTATCCCCACAGGCGGTATAAGCATCACAAGAACTACCTGGGTTGCTTTTCTGTATATCATATTCCAGAATTCAATATATCCGTACTCTCTCACCCTTATAAAGAATTCCCCTATATGGCTGCCCTCTCCGCCTGCATAGACTATGGCTCCAACTACCACGAGCAGCCCTGCAGCAAGCCCAAGGAATTGCCACTTTCTATTTTTGCCGTAAAAGTACTCGTAGTATATAAGCGCTCCGGCCATAAAAGTCGATGTCATAAGACCGCCAAAATTACTTCCATAACCCTCGGTATGGCTTACGACAAGGGCCGTTGTGTAGAGAGTCAGTATAATTCTGTATTTTTTCCCTACCCTAGAGGATGCCAGAAAGTAGACTGTCATGCCAGTTCCCAGGAACACTCCCATTATGTCGTTGTTGTATCCATAGAACCTCAGCGCCGCGACTATGCTATTGTACCCTACAAAGGAGTTGTACAGCACTTCAAAGTCTAGGAACATAAACGCAAATATAAATACATTTGTAAATATCGCAATAGCGTCTATAGTCTTCGAGCTGGCCGCCTTTCTGCCTAGATATATCGACGCTGCAACACTTGTCCCGAACGTCACCGCTATATAGGGGAATAGATGCCTAGAAAGCGAAGTCGTTCCGAATATTAGCGTCACCGCTATCAATACAATCGGCATAAATATAATTGACGGGCTGATTTTTTTGCCTCGAAGAAGAAGCGCTATGGCGACAAGCTGTGCAGCTATCACAACTGCACGAAACAGGTATTTCACTATGTCCAAGTTTAGAAACCCCGTCATTATCTCCCTTACAGCTTCCACTTTGTCTCCGTCATATTGCTCTACCTCAAGCCTGTTTCCGATTGCGAACTCCTGCTCTGCCCCAAACCTCTCCAGTATGTCTACCATTATGTCTGTATTAGAGACTACTCCTGTCCTCTTTGTCGAATCGCTTGTGAGTATTCCAGCTTCTCCCTCAACTCTATATACAATTGGAACTATGGTGCTGTTAAACTTGCGGTCTATATCCCCACTTACAGTCTTCGGAAACATCATTATGTTTTCTTCCCTCTGGCCCAGTATCTCTAAGATTGTGTCCAACCTCTTTGGATCACCTTCTATTTCATATGAGAGCAGAAGCAAGTCCGATTTTCCAATCATTTCGTCTATCTTTTCGGAGAGACTTTCCCTGTCATAGTCCATGTCTTTGTATCCAAAGTCCACTTCTCCAGACTTGTCGGCTATTAAAAGTATGTCCTCGCTATCTCCTATGTAGGAAGTCTTTTGCCCCGATTTTCCAAGACCTTCGCCTAGAAACTCCATACTAGTGGAAAAGTCCTTGTACCCCGAGTCCAGCTGTGAGAGTATATCTTCGTAGTTCTTGACCACAAGCTTCTCTCCCGACGACTCAATGCCCTTAAAGCTTCCCGCTTCTATTTTGACTCTTCTGCCTGTGGCAATAGTCATCATATGGCTTTCCGGAGACCCTCCGTAGCTATCTCCAGACTTAAGACTTAGAAGCCCTACAGAGCTATCTCTGCCCACTTTCTCCATGTCTTCAAAGTCCAGGCTGTCTGTGACTACAACTATGGTCTTTCTGTAGCCCTCTGCCATGGATTCGACTCCAGACCCTAGAAGCACCAAAATTGCCATCAGCACACAGACCACGCTCTTTATATGTTTTAAGATATTAAAGCGACTCAAAAGTCCAACCCCCTCTTACAGTTTCAAGTTAAAAAATATAAAACTCCTTCACAGGAGTTTTATATACAGCTTCTATTCTCTTTTGCTTTTCCGTAGCGATTGTTTCTGCTGTAGCTCTTTTCTAGCTTTCTAGCTATGCTTTCGTCGCTTTGAGCCTTCAAGCTCTTGCTTATTGAGAGACCTAGATTGTAGTATATTATGGCCTCTTCGTAGTACTCTCTCTCAAAGCTTATGTCTCCTAGCAACTCATAGGACCCCACGCTTTTGTCAAACAAACTTACCCTGCTGTAGTAGTTTATAGAGGCTTGAGCGTTTGTAACTGCGCATCTGTACTTTTTATCCCTATAGGCATCTAACCCTTTTATATAGTATATCTCCCCTATATGCTCTAAGAGGTTGTAGTCCTGTGATAGCTTCCAAACTCTATATATTTCTTTTTGCCTCTCACTCTCTTCAATAAGCTCGGACCTTATCTCCTCTATTCTCTTCTCGCAACATTCTTTTGCAAGTTCTTCCTTGCTCTTTAGAAAGTACTCTGGATCTATGTAGTTATCTAAGCCCTTCTCAGCTGAAAGCTCATTTATCCTCTGCGCTAAGTATTCGGCGTTCCTTCTGTTTATGCTTCTCCTGTTGTTCTCAAACATGGATATGTAGTTTTTAGAAAATCTATCACCAGCTAAGTCATCCTGTCCCAAGTTAAGCTTTTTTCTCTCGTGTCTCAGCCTCTCTCCCACGCTTAGTATCTTTATACACTCCAATTAACTCCACCTCTTTACATCTTAATTGATACGTTTATAATATCATATATTCAGATTTCTACCAATATTTATTTATTCCATTTGAAAGTCCCCGGCATCGTGATAAAATTAAATCAATAAAGATGAGGTGATTTATTTGATACAAAGCTTTTTCCAAAACATAGAGTCTGACTACAACTTGCCCCTAAATGACTCTCAGAAAAAGGCGGTGCTGCACAACAACGGTCCTGCCCTTGTTCTAGCTGTTCCAGGGGCTGGAAAGACCACTGTGCTTATCTCAAGAGTGGCCGCCTTGATATCGCTTCACGGCGTAAAACCCTCTAAAATACTCTCCATAACTTTCAGCAAAGCTTCAGCCTTGGATATGCAGAGCCGCTTTTATTCAACCTTTGGAGCGGAACTCGGGGCCAGCCCTAAGTTCTCCACAATCCACAGCTTTGCTTACTTTGTGATAAGAGAGTACTGCAGGAAAGCCGGAGTTTCCTACAATCTTATAGAAGAAAATGGCCCAAACGGGAAAATACAGCTCTTGCGCAACATATACAGCAGTATAAACAAAGGCTTTCTCTCTGAAGACAAGCTTGAAGAGCTTGTAAACGGAATAGGCTACGTAAAGAACATGATGCTCTCTCCAGAGGAGTTTAAGTCTCCCGGCATAAAGAACTTTCCAAAGATATACTGGGAGTACGAATCTGCTAAAAAAGAAAACAAGCTATTGGACTTTGACGACATGCTTTCTCTATGCCTAGACATCCTGGAGAAGAACGGCGCTCTGCTGGAGAGCTACAGGGTGAGATACGAGTATGTCCAGGTGGACGAAGGTCAGGACACCTCGAACATACAGCACAGGATAATAGCTCTGCTTGTAAAGCCAAAGAACAACCTCTTTATAGTCGCCGACGACGACCAGAGCGTCTACGGCTTCAGAGGGGCCAACCCCAAGTATCTGCTGGAGTTCAAGACGCATTACCCCGACGCTTCTGTATTCAACATGAATAGAAACTACCGCTCCACCCCGGACATAGTGTCTATAGCCAACAGCCTCATAAAGCAGAACAAGCTGAGGTACGACAAAGACCTTGTGGCGCACAGTGAATCGTCTCACCCTGTAGGGATATTCAAATTAGACACTCAGGAAAATCAGTATAGGCATTTGGTGGACAGCCTTGTTCCATCAGAGTTTGAAGATACTGCCGTCTTGTTTAGGAACAATATCTCGGCAATTCCCATAGCCGATATCCTGGACAGAAAGGGAATCCCCTTCAAGCTGAAAGACAGCAAGCTCACTTTTTTCAACCACTGGCTTCTTAAAGACATACTCTCTTTCCTAAAGCTAGCCACAGATCAGAGCGACACTGGAGCTTTCGAAAGAATCTACCATAAGATGAAGGGCTATATCTCTAAAAAGGGGCTGAATTACGTAGCTAAGAACATGAAGACCGAAAAGTCTGTATTCCATGTGTTGGAGCTTTTTCCGGATTTAAAGCCTTTTCAGAAGGAGAGCATGAGAAAGCTGTCCCTTGACTTTTCAAAACTTCAGAAGAAAAGACCTCTAGAGGCCATAGAATTTATAGAGTCAGACCTAGAGTACCTTAAGTACTTAAATGAAAAGAGCGAGTTTCTAGGCTATGGACTTGAAAGCAATTTGAATCTGCTCTCTTATATAAAGTCCATAGCCAGCAGATGTATATCTATACTGGACTTCGTAGCACGACTAGACGATTTGAAAGCCACGCTCTCAGAAAGCCGAGACGGACATGGAGTGCTCCTGTCGACTATCCATTCCTCTAAAGGGCTGGAGTTTAAGAATGTATTTCTAGTAGACCTTATAAACGGCGACTTCCCAAGCTCTTCAAGCATAGACGCCATGAAGCAAGGTGTTCTAGAGCCGATAGAGGAGGAGCGCAGGCTTTTCTACGTCGGGATCACTAGGGCAAAACAAAACTTAAACCTGCTCTGCTACAAATACAGTGACGGCAAAAAGCTGGCTCCATCC
This sequence comes from Andreesenia angusta, assembly GCF_001855385.1. Classification (NCBI taxonomy): domain Bacteria; kingdom Bacillati; phylum Bacillota; class Tissierellia; order Tissierellales; family Gottschalkiaceae; genus Andreesenia; species Andreesenia angusta. The sequence goes on from NZ_MKIE01000007.1 coordinate 68,057, forward strand.
ATGTTTTTAAGCGAGATAGAGCGATCACTCGCCTCTGAATCCGAGGAAAAACTACGTGTATATGGAAGAATTGAGCATGTGAAGTTCGGCGAAGGCACAGTGCTAGATATAAGTGAATCTTCACTGCTGGTGGACTTCGACGATAGCGGACAAAAACAGCTTCTAAAGTCTGCCTGCCTTGAACAGAATCTAATATCTATAATAGACTGAAAAGAGCCAGGCGAATCCATCGCCTGGCTCTTAAAATGCTTAAAATGCTATAACTATTCCTCCGTCATTGGCATACACAGTGCTTATACCCTGAGTCTCAACTATGACTATTTCTTTGAAATTATACGCACGCTCTATCTCCGACTTTAGCTTCAAGGCTTTTTCAAAGCAGTTGCAGTGGGCTATGCCCAGTATCTTTTCCTCGAATGAGCTCCCCTGCTCGCCTATTATCTCCACCAGTCGTCCAAACGCCTTCTTGGCTCCTCTTACTTTTTCGCTGAGATCTATCTCTCCAGCATCCGTGGCCTTCATGATTGGAACGATAGACAGGAGCGAAGCAAGCTTTCCCTTGAACCTGCTTATTCTCCCTGCTTTTATCAGGTTGTCCAGCGACTCCAGTATAAAGTAAGTCTTCATCTCCTCTATATAAGCTTCTGTCTGCTCTACTACTTCGCTGTTCTCAAGTCCCTTGTTTATAAGCTCTTGAAGCTTTAAGCTTATCATAGTCTCCCCCACTGAAGCGCTCTTGGAGTTGAACACATGTATAAAGCTCTCCTTGTGCTCTTCCTGGAATATCTGCTTTGCGAGCACCGCAGAGTTGTAAGTTCCGCTCAACTCTGAAGAGAGAGTCACTACAAAGCTGTCTTTTTCCGCATCGTATGACTTTATAAAGTCGTCGGGAGACGGACAAGACGTTGACGGTGGCTCTTGACTCGACTTCATCTCCGCTATAAGCTCCAGCGTATCGAGTGTTTCATCGTCTACGTAGAGCTTTCCGTTTGCTCTTATAGTAAGTGGAACTTCCACTATATCCATCTTGGCTTTCAGCGCTTCGCTTAGATCGCAGCAGCTGTCAGCTATTATTTGCTTTTTCAAAAAACCGCCCCCTCTATTATCTCCTTGATCTTAGTTTACATACCTCTTGTCTCCCCAGAAGTTAAAAGGCATCAGGTCGTCGGTTATGGCTTCAAACCTATATCCTCTTCCAGACAGATACTCTATTATATTGGGCAGCGCCTGTGTCGTATTTGCCTTGTCGTGGAAGAGTATTATCACCGGCCCTTCAAATCTAGAGGCCTGGTTCGCAGTGTAGTTGTAAACCCCTGCACTGCCCCTGTTCCCGACAGCATCTCCGCTGTCTATATTCCAGTCCCATACTCTGTAACCACTTTCAACTGCCGCATTCCTGAAGTCCTCAGTGAGCTGAGGCTTGCTGCCGTAAGGAGGCCTTATAAGCCTTGTCTTGACACCTATCGCCGACTTCACAAGCTCGTTGCACTGGTCCATTTGGGATACAAAGTTTGAAGGCGAAGCGTATACCTCTCTGTATACGTGGTTCATGCTGTGCAGCCCTATGGAATGCCCCTCTTGATATGTCTTGCTCAGAATGTCTTCTTTTCCATATATGTTCTTTCCGAGTACAAAGAAAGTGGCTTTTATGTCGTAGCTGTTCAGTATGTCTAGTATCTGTGGAGTGAACTCATTCGGCCCGTCGTCAAATGTCAAATATGCGACTTTTTCATCCGGTATCTCTTTCATAACTAATGCCTTTCTCTTGTCCGGGTACTGCTCCTCAAACATGGCCCTTTCATGCCTGTACTTGAATTCATAGTCCGCTATCTGCTTTCCGAATTCAGCCTCGTATTTCTTGCTGAACTCTATGTCTAGAAGCTCGCTGTCTGGATTCTTTATCCTGAATATCCCAAGCTCCCCTAGTCTTGAGATCTGATATCCGAAATAAGACATAACTCTCCCCGATGGCAAGATGGACTTCTTTCCCTTCCCATATAGCTTGACTTGCTCTTCATTTCCATCAGAGTCTACTATGACATTCTCTCTTGTGTCCACCACTATGTAGTCTTGTTCGTTTTTTATTATAAGCTGCTTTGAGATTCCGTTCCACTGCAGTTCAGCGCCTATGACTTTCGCCAGGTCCTGGGCTCCTATGTAAAGCTCCCCGCTTCCGTCTTCTATCTGGCATATCTCCTCGGGGTAGAGCTCGCTTTCATATCCTATCTTCATATTGTGAACAGTTACACCCTCTCTGCTTTCCAGCTGCTCTAGTCCTATTTCCTCGCCTTCTGCCTTGCTAACGGACTCTTTAGACGCTTCCGAAGTCTCTGCATCTGCTATTTCACCTTTACCTGAAGGTCCCAGTATATTCCCCATGCCTATGCCGACAGCGAAGATAACAAACACCAGCAGAATTATCCCAAGCATTTTTCTGTTTTTTTTCACAAAATTCCACCTCTATTTACCCGTATTTTAGTGTTTAGTTAACAAATATATCTATACTCTCAATTCTATAGAAAAAAAGTGAGGAAATCAATCCTCACTTTCTCAAACCACTAAATTCTCTTTATAGATATACCAGCCTCTTGATCGTTCAGCTGCGTCTTCTCTATAGTCTCGTCGTCCACCTTGCTTATGCTTGCGGCAAGCGTCTCCGACTTTATATACTCTGAGTGTATCTCTATGGCCTTGTCTATGGCCTCTGTACCGCAGTACACTATCTCTATATTGTCCATCATCTCGTAGCCGTTGCTCTTTCTCATCTGCTGGATCTTAGAGATGAACTCCCTTGCATATCCTTCGTTCAATAGCTCCTCGTTCAGCACAGTGTCCAGGATTATGAAGAGATTGTTCTCCATAGTCACGTTAAAGCCTTCCTTCGACTCTATGTTCACGCTCACAAGAGAGCTGTCCACTACAAAGTCTTCTCCGTCTAGATCTACTGTCACAGATCCGCCCGACTCTATTACAGGAACTACAGACGATGCGTCAAGCTCTGAAAGCGCCTTTCCGAACAGCTTTATCTTCGATCCAAGTACTGGACCTGCCTCTCTGAAGTTAGGCTTCAAATTGAAGTTCATATAGTCTTTAAGGTCGTCCGAGAATATGACCTCTTTTACGTTCAGCTCCTCCATCACAAGCGGAGCAAGGTCAGATATAAGCTCTCTGTACTTTCCGTCTATAAGCACCTTCTGTATAGGCTGTCTTACCTTTATCTTCTCGGCCTCTCTTGAAGCTCTTCCAAGCTTCACAAGGTCCCTTACAAGGTCCATTCTCTCCTCTATCCTTGTGTCTACAAGAGAGCTGTCTGAAACAGGGTACTCGCTTAGGTGAACCGACTTCTCTCCAGTGAGGTTCTGGTATAGCTCTTCCGAGATATAAGGCACGAAAGGCGCTATCATCTTGGAAACTCCCACCATTATCTCGTAAGTCGTGTTGTATACCGACTTCTTGTCTTCGTTCAGCTCCGGCTCCCAGAACCTTCTTCTAGATCTTCTTATATACCAGTTTGAAAGGTCTTCGTTTACAAAGTCCTGTATCCTTCTGACCACTTTTGTCATGTCGAAAACTTCTAGCGACTTTTCAACCTCTGAAAGCAGCGACTGGTACTTTGAGATTATCCATCTGTCAAGCTCAGGTCTCTCTTCCACAGGTATGTTGAACTCCCTAGGGTTTATGCCGTCAGTGTTCGCGTAAAGCGTGAAGAAATTGTACACGTTCTTTATAGTCACAAAGAACTTGCTGACCACTTCTTTGAGGCCGTCTTCGTCGAATCTAGTAGGCGTCCAAGGTGGCGACACGTACAGCAGGTACCATCTGAGGGCGTCCGCTCCGTACTTGTCGAAAAGCTCGAAAGGATCTACAGTGTTTCCTCTCGACTTCGACATCTTCTTGCCTTCCTTGTCCAGTATAAGGTCGTTTACAAGCACTTTCTTGTAAGGAGCCTTGCCTGTGACGAAGGTAGAAACTGCAAGCAGCGAGTAGAACCATCCTCTAGTCTGGTCTATTCCCTCGCAGATAAAGTCCGCCGGGAACTGCTCTTCGAATTCTTCTACATTTTCAAAAGGATAATGCTGCTGCGCAAAAGGCATCGACCCGCTGTCGAACCAGCAGTCTATTACGTCTGTAACCCTAGTCATAGTCTCTCCACACTTTTCGCACTTAAAGTGGATGTCGTCTACATGTGGTCTGTGAAGCTCTATAGTCTCAGGATTTACATCCTCTATCGCCTTCTTGGCAAGCTCTTCCCTAGATCCCACGCTCTCAAGGTGGCCGCAACCACATCTCCATATGTTCAGCGGTGTTCCCCAGTATCTGCTTCTTGAGATTGCCCAGTCGTTCAGGTTCTCAAGCCAATTTCCGAATCTCTTCTCTCCCACGTAGTCCGGGAACCACTCTACCCCGTTGTTGTTCTCTATGAGCTTGTCCTTAAGCCTTGTCATCTCTATATACCAGCTAGGCTTTGCGTAGTAGAGAAGAGGAGTCTTACATCTCCAGCAGTGTGGGTAGTTGTGCGCTATCTTCTCTTTCTTGAACAGCTTCCCTTCAGCGTGAAGCCACTTTATTATCTCTATGTCGGCGTCCATTACGAACATGCCCTTCCAAGGAGTGTCCACGTACTTTCCATCCTCGTCTACAGGCTGAAGCACCGGCAGGTCGTATTTTCTTCCCACGTTGTAGTCGTCCTCTCCAAAGGCAGGTGCTATATGGACTATCCCAGTACCGTCCTCGGTAGTTACATAGTCTGCAAGCGTCACGAAGAAGGCCTTCTTGTCAGGCACTACGAAAGGCATAAGCTGCTCGTACTCTATCCCCTCTAGCTCAGATCCTTTCATCTCTTCAAGCACACTGTATTCAGCGTCTCCGAACACTCTGCCAGCCAGGTTCTTCTCTACATAGTAGACTGTCCCCTCCGATTCGGCCTTTACGTAAGTCTCGTTTGGATTTACGGCAAGCGCCACATTTGAAGCAAGCGTCCAAGGAGTAGTTGTCCATACAAGGAAGTACTCGTCGGCGCCAGCTCTTTTGAACTTGGCTATTACAGTGTTCGTCTTTATCTCCTCATACCCCTGCGCAACCTCATGCGAGGCAAGCCCTGTACCGCATCTAGAGCAGTATGGCAGTATCTTGTGTCCTTCGTATATATAGTCCTCTTTAAAGAACTTGTCGAGTATCCACCAAACAGACTCTATATAGTTGTTGTCCAGCGTTATATAAGGTTTTTCAAGGTCTACAAGGTAGGCCATTCTCTCAGTCATCTCTCTCCAGAGACTCTCGTACTTGAATACAGACTCCTTGCACTTCTCGTTGAACTTGTCTATTCCGTATGCCTCTATGTCGTGCTTGTCTTTAAGGTTTAGCTGCTTTTCTACCTCTATCTCGACAGGAAGTCCATGTGTGTCCCATCCTGCCTTTCTCTTCACTTTGTACCCCTGCATAGTCTTATGTCTGCATACAGAGTCCTTAAGCGTTCTAGCTATTACGTGGTGTATCCCTGGCTTTCCGTTAGCCGTAGGAGGTCCTTCGTAGAATACAAATGGCTTTGCATCTTTTCTGATTTCCACACTCTCTTTCAGAAGGTCTATCTCACTCCAAAAATCCGATATATGCTTCTCGGTCTCCTTTATAGATGACCCAGAAAGCTCTTTAAATGTCTTCATAGATTCCATCCTTTCAGTTTAAGTTTTCAAAAAAATAAAGTCCCTAAGCATTGCTTAGGGACGAATCACCGTGTTACCACCCAAATTATAGAGTTTCCTCTATCACTCATTTAATTTAACGCATTTCTACGTGATGCCCTACTCGATTCAGACAACAAGCTCATGGGTGATCTTCACCTGTAACTCGCTGACAGCCTCCCACCAATGGCCGTCTCTCTTTAAGCTAAATACAGACTACTCTTCCAATCGCAGCTTTTGTTATTCACTTTTCAATACTTTACAAGGTATTATAACATATTTTTTTAGAGTATGCTATATCGTGCCTAAATTATCTCTATATAGGGACTCAGCTTGTATATCATGTCTTTTCGCTCTATTATTATCCTGATTTTGTCGGACAGTTCCGGGTCTTTCCTAATCATCATAAAGAGCTCCCTGTTCGGGTTTATGACTATGGGCTTTCCCACCATCTTGAGCATAGAGTAGTCTCCTGCCGTGTCCCCATAGGCGTAGCAGTTTCCAAGGTCTAGATTGTACTTCTCTATCAGCTCTTTTACGGACCTCAGCTTGTTCTTGGAGTCCCACATGCCTTGAAGCTCCCCTGTGAAGTTGTTCGCTTCGTCCACTTCATAGATAGAAGCCCTGTACTCTGTTATGTCGTATTTTTCAGCCATCTTGGAGACCAGAAAGTCCGGGCTCCCGGAGATGAAGAAGACAAGGTCCCCTCTCTCCTTGTGGTGCTGTATCCTGTCCCTGGAGTACTTGTATATCTTATCTCCATTTAAGTTTATGACCTGGTTGGCTATAAACTCTATATAGGACTTGTTTATGCCCTGTAGCTGCTTTACATATATCTCCACAAGCTCCCCTAGGTATATGTCGAAGTCAAGAAGCCTCCTCTCCCATTCGTTGAAAGAGTGCTTCACCTTTCCGTACCACACAGCGGGGTCTACCATCTCGTACTTTATAAGCTTTTTGAAATGCTCTATCATAAGCGAATTCCTGTAGATAGTTCCATCTATGTCGAAAAACGCAGCTGTATTTTTTTCCATGTTATCCCTCATCTCTAGTAAAGTAAATCGTCTTTGTTCTTATTTACCCTAGATTTCGGCTTTATACCATATTCCAGTACATCCACCAGCTCGTCCACCTTGCTTTCGTAGTCAAAGAGAACTCCTTTTGTCTTTCTGTATTCCTTTAAAAACACATTTATATTCACTAGAAACGAGGCTATGAGCTCAGTGTCAAGGCTTGACTTAAGCTCCCCTTCCTCTATGGCTTCGTCTATAAGCTTTGAAAATACATTGGGTCCATCTAGCTCTAGAGATTCCAGTATCTCGCTCTTTAAATTCAAATCGTCTATCTTGTATATATGGTCCAGCACAGCGGCGTATTTTGGCTTTTCGTCTGAAAACCTTATTATCGACTTGTAGACTTCCTTTAGCCTTTCAAAGAAATCCACATATTTCGTTCTCTTTATGGCTATATCTATATAAGACTCTTTCTCCACTTCGCATATTTCCACCAGGTGTTTGTAGAGATCCTCTTTGTTCTCGAAGTACTGGTAGAAGCTCCCCTTCGCGATTTCCGAGTGCTTCACTATCTGGTTTATGCTTGCCACTTCGTACGGATTGCTTGAAAACTCCTCTATCGAAGATTCCACTATTCGCGCCCGCTTTTCCTCGCTTAGGTTAAAAAAAGTGTTTTTCGGCATAATAGTCCCTCCTATTTCAAATTCTTAAAGGCTATAGAGAGCATAAGCTTTATCCTGTTTATCTGGTTTACCTCGCTCGCACTTGCATCGTAGTCTATTGGCGCCACGTTTGAAAGCGGATAGGACCTTCTAAGCTCTTTTATCATTCCCTTTCCCACTATGTGGTTCGGAAGACACGCAAACGGCTGAAGGCAAGCTATGTTGTTGACTCCGCTCTCCAGTAGCTCCAACATCTCTCCCATTAGGAACCAGCCCTCTCCAGTCTGATGGCAGAGCGAAAGATGCTTCTTGGCAAGCTCCGCTATATGCTCTATCCTCTGAGGAGCCTCAAACCTCTTGCTCTTTTCAAGCGCTTTTCTCAGCTCTTTTCTGTAGTACTCCATGACCTCTACAGCTATACCGCCCATCAGGTTTCCCTTATAGCTGCCTGAAAGCTCCTTGTACTTGACTTTCGCATCATATGCACTGTAGAGCAAGAAGTCTAGAAGGTCAGGCACCACAGCTTCCGCTCCTTCTTTTTCAAGCAGCTCCACTATGTTGTTGTTGGCTATAGGGTGATATTTCACAAGTATTTCCCCTACGACTCCGACTCTAGGCTTGACCATGTCTTCGTGAATCTCAAAGCTGTCAAACTCCGATATCATATCGTTTATAGTCTTCGCAAACCCCTTCTTGCCTTCCTCTCTGAGCGACTTCTTGCATATATCGTTCCACTTCTGGTATAGCTCGTCTGCCGAGCCCTTCACCTTTTCGTAAGGCCTGACTCTGTAGAGAAGCCTCATCATGGCATCCCCGTATATAAGCCCAAGCATCAGCTTGTGAAGCATAGGAACAGTTATCTTGAACCCTGGATTTTTCTCAAGCCCAACTGCGTTCAGGGATATCACAGGCACATGCTCCATGTCCGCGTCCTTAAGCGCCTTTCTGATAAAAGCTATATAGTTTGTAGCTCTGCACCCTCCGCCTGTCTGAGACATTATTACAGAGGTCTTGTTTAAGTCGTACTTCCCGGAGTTTAATGCTTCCATCAGCTGGCCTATGGATACTATGGCTGGGTAGCAGGCGTCGTTGTTTACGTACTTCAGCCCCTCCTCTATTCCGCTCTGTCCTACAGACGGAAGCACCTCTAAGTTGTAGCCGTACTCTCTGAACACCTCTTCCAAGAGCTCAAAATGTATAGGCGACATCTGAGGGCAGAGTATAGTATGGTCTTTCTTCATCTCTTTGGTAAACTCCACTCTGGCCGGTGCAGAGTAGAGCTTTGTAGGTGTGAACCCTCTTCTGTCTCTCTCTTGCATAGCCGCCATAAGCGACCTTATCCTGATTCTCACAGCCCCTAGATTGCTTATTTCATCTATCTTTATGACTGTATATATCTTGCCGTACATGTCCAGTATGTCTTTAACCTGGTCTGTTGTGACAGCGTCTAGTCCGCATCCAAAGGAGTTCAGCTGTATAACCTCTAGGTCCTTGTGCTTGGCTGCGACTGTAGATGCGTTGTAGAGCCTGTTGTGGTATGTCCACTGGTTTACAACCCTCAAATCCTCTGCCTTGTCCAGATGCGATATCGCATCTTCTGAAAGCACTGCAAAGCCGTAGGAAGCTATAAGCTCCGGAATGCCGTGGTGTATTTCAGGGTCTATATGGTAAGGTCTTCCGGCAAGCAGTATTCCCTTCTTACCGTGCTCTTTCATATACTCCAGGGCTCTCTCTCCTTCAGCCCTTAAGTCTGATTTATATTTATCCCACTCTTCATAGGCCTTTGTAAGCGCTATATTTATCTCTTTCAGTGAAAGCTCCTCTTCCGGAAGCTCCTCAAGTATCCTCTTGCCCAGCCTGTTAGGGCTGTCTATAGGCAGAAATGGATAGTAGTACTTTATGCCCAGGTCGTGTATGTCGTCCACGTTCTTGTCTATGGCCTCAGGGTACGACGTCACTATAGGACAGTTGTAATGGTTGTCTGCATTTGGATCTTCCTTCACGCTAAACGGAATGCTAGGGTAGAATATCTTCTGCACTCCTTTTTTTATAAGGTCTGCTATATGCCCGTTCACCAGCTTGGCAGGATAGCACATCGACTCCGAGTGTATTGTCTCCATCCCGAGCTCATAGAGTTGCTTGTTCGACCTTCCCGAAATGACCACCCTGTAGCCAAGCTCTGTAAAGAAAGTGAACCAGAAAGGGTAATCCTCGTACATGTTCAGCACCCTAGGTAGCCCTATAGTTCCCCTTGTAGCTTCGTCTTCTTTAAGCGGCTTGTAGCCGAAAAGTCGTCTGTACTTGTATTCGTAAAGATTAGGCGCCTCTATTTTCTCTTTCTTGAAGCCAAGCCCTCTCTCGCATCTGTTCCCGGATACGAACTCCCTGCCGTCCGAGAAATGATTCACTGTCATAAGGCATCTGTTTCCGCAGAGCTCGCATCGCCTCATAGAGGTATCCACTTGGAACTCTTCCAGATCGCCTAGCGGTCTCATGCTTGAAGCATGTCCTTCGTACCTCTCTCTGGCTATAAGGGCTGATCCAAAAGCTCCCATAAGCCCTGCTATATCAGGTCTCACCACATGTCGTCCTATAACTGTCTCAAGCGCCCTTAGCACTGCGTCGTTGTAGAAAGTGCCTCCCTGCACAACTATATGCTCTCCAAGCTCGTCTATGTTCCTGATCCTGATTACCTTGTAGAGTGCGTTCTTTATTACGGAAAGCGAGATCCCCGCCGAGATATCCTTCACCGTGGCACCCTCTTTCTGGGCCTGCTTCACCTTGGAGTTCATAAACACAGTGCACCTTGTCCCAAGGTCCACCGGCCTCTCTGCAAAGAGTCCTTCTCTTGCAAAGTCGGCCACTTTCATTCCAAGCGACTCGGCAAACGTCTCTATAAACGACCCGCATCCAGACGAACATGCCTCGTTCAGCATTATCGAGTCGATAGTCCCGTTCTTTATCTTGAGGCTCTTCATGTCCTGCCCGCCTATGTCCAGTATGAAGTCAACTTCCGGCTCGAAAAACTCGGCTGCTTTGTAGTGAGCCACTGTCTCTATCTCCCCTATGTCTATTGAAAGAGCTGACTTTAGGAGATGCTCCCCGTATCCAGTCACAGCTGCATTGGCTATCTTTATATTTGCATGAAGCTTGCTGTTCAAGTCTTTTAATGCCTCTATTACTGACTTTAGAGGCCTTCCCTGGTTGCTTCCATAGTGAGAGTAGAGTAGCTCCCCGTCTTTTGTTATAAGCACCACTTTCGTAGTTGTGGAGCCTGCGTCTATCCCCAAGAAGGCATTTCCGCTGTAGTCTGCAATCCCTTTTCTGGCAACTTTTTCTGAGTCGTGCCTCTTCTTGAACTCCTCGTAGTCTTCCTGATTCGCTATAAGAGGCTTTAGAAAGTTGCTCTCTGTAAGATTCTCTGGGTCCACCTTGGAAAGGTTACTTAAAAGGTCGTTGTACTCTGTATAGTTATCATCCAGTGAAAGCAGCGCTGCCCCCATGGCCACGTAGTAGTGGGCGTCAGGCGTCTCCACTATCTCGTCAGGCTTGAGCTCTAGCGTCTCTATAAACCTGGACTTGAGTTCTGTCAGGAAGTGAAGCGGCCCTCCCAGGAAAGCTATCTTGCCTCTTATAGGCTTGCCCTGGGCAAGTCCTCCTATAGTCTGGTTGACAACTGCCTGCAGCACCGATATAGCTATATCCTCTTTTAAAGCCCCTTCATTTAGAAGAGGCTGTACGTCTGTCTTTGCAAATACCCCGCATCTAGATGCTATAGGGTATATATGTTTGTAGTTTTTTGCAAGCTCGTTCAGCCCAGATGCGTCTGTCTTTAGAAGCGAAGCCATCTGGTCTATAAAGGCTCCAGTTCCGCCTGCGCATGTGCCGTTCATCCTCTGCTCCAAGCTCTTTCCGAAGTAAGTTATCTTGGCGTCTTCTCCTCCAAGTTCTATTGCCACATCCGTCTCTTTTGCGTACTTTTCAACTGCCTCTGTAGAGGCTATTACCTCTTGCACAAAAGGTATGTTTAGGTTTTCAGCCAAGTTCAGCCCCCCTGAGCCTGTTATGCTCATGGATATCAGCTTGTCGCTTAGCACCTCTTTTGCGTCTGTTATTATCTCTTTTACGGTGTTTCTGACATCTGAAAGATGTCTAATGTATTTCTTGTAGGCTACATTCTCCAGCTTGTCCAATACAACCAGCTTTACAGTCGTAGATCCGACGTCGAGCCCTACTTTAAATTTTTCCTTCATGCTTAACACTACCCCCATAAATTATAATAAAAATCACGATAGTTTTCCCAATATATACGGCAATACCGTCTCAACTCTGAGTATCCGCTCCCCCAGGGAAAACACTTTGAAACCTTGACTTTTAAACATCTCCACTTCATATGGAGTAAATCCACCCTCCGGCCCTATGGCCAGCGTGACTTTGCACCCCTCGGACTTTTCGCAGGAGGACTCTCCTCCAGGATGCCCGAGCAGACATTCAGTACCCCTAATTATATCAGGTAATTCATCCTCTACAAAAGGTTTAAACCTCTTATAAACTCTAATTTCTGGTAGAATTGTGTCTTTCGCCTGTTCTAGTCCAAGTATCATGCTCTCTCTCAGTTTTTCTTCATCTAAGACCGGGCTTTCCCAAAAACTTTTCTCCACCTTCCAGGTTTTTATCACATTTATTTTCTTTATCCCCATGGTGGTCATGTCCTGCAGCATCCGTCTAAAGACCTTTGGTCTAGGCATCGCCATCACCAGCTGAATATCCGAAGGCGGTGGGGGATCTTCATAGAGTTCTAATTTCATCTCCAGCTTCTCGTCGTCCATCGAAAGGATTCTTCCCTCGCCAAGCTTGCCGTTCAGTTTTCCAACCCTAAGCGAGTCCCCTTCCACTGCCCCGTGCACTTCTGTGATATGTTCAAGCCTTCTGCCTGAAATAACCACCCTGTCTCTGTCTACAAAATCTTCGTCCAAAAGCAACACTATGTTCATCTCATCTATCCTCTGCTTTAATTTCTATACCTATATTATATAGCAAAATATCGTCTTATTAGAATATACCTTTTACAGCACAAAGTAAAGGGTATAAGTACTTTAAAGGCAAATAGACCGACTATTTTGAAAGGGGTGTTTTTCATATGAAAGCAGTTGTATTTTTAGCAGACGGATTCGAGGAAGTGGAGGCCTTGACTGTAGTGGACTACCTCAGACGGGTGAACATAGTGGTGGACACTGTCTCCGTATCGGACTCAAAGCAAGTCGAGGGAGCCCACGGCGTAACTATAATGGCCGACAAGCTCACTCCAGAGCTTAAGAACCTTCATTCCTACGATGCCGTCGTCCTCCCAGGTGGAATGCCAGGGTCTAACAACCTGCGTGACAGTGAATTCGTCTTAGATACGGTAAAATCTTTGTACAACTCCAATAAACTTGTCGCCGCCATCTGCGCAGCTCCAATAGTGCTCAAGCGAGCGGATATAGTGGATGGAAAGCGCATAACTTCCTACCCTGGCTTTGAGCAGGAACTTAAAGGCGCAGTCTACATCGAAGAGCCTGTCGTAGTTGACGGCAATATAATAACTGCAAGAGGGCCTTATTTTGCAGTGGACTTCGCTCTGGAGATAGTGAATTATCTGCTCTGCGAAAAGAGAGTCTCGTCGCTTAAGAAAGACATTCTCTACACTTAAGTAGAAAAGCAGCCTCGGCGAATCAATTCGCCGAGGCTGCTTCTAGTTTTCCAGTCCAAAGTTTCCATTTCCATCTAGGTTTCCGTAGTTTGCGTTGTCCCTCACATATACCACGAAATCCGGTCTATGCTTCTCTACATATTCATATATATCCATCTCGCTGTAGTATCTGTAGTCAAGCACTCTTGTCTCATTGAAGTGGTAGTAAAGCAGTGGTTCTACTGCGTTTGTAAAAGAGTCTCCCACCACCAGCAAGTTCGGAAGCTCCGGCCTGTCGGTGTGTACCTCTATTTCCGCCATATCTCCGCCCATATATATATCGTAAGTCACGTACTTGTCCTGTTCCCCAACTTTATACATCTCAGGGTCTGGGTTGCCGTTTGTGAGCTTTCTGTACGCCACTTCTTCTCTTGGCCTTCCTATCTGAAGCTTCTCGTCTGTAGGACGCATATAGTAGATCTGCCTGTTTCTAGAGCCTCTAAATTCCTTAGGAACAGTCTCTATATCCAGTTCCTCTCTCTCTAGAGGTCCTCTTATGCCAGCCTGACTATCAGCTGATATCCGGCTTATTATTTCCCTATAGGTTCTATAGGAGCCTTCAAAGTTGTAGTGATGGTCTGTCTTGAAGTAGTAATCGTCTCTGTCTTCCTCCGCAAAGACCTTGCCCATATCTATACTGCTTATCCCTTTTTCATCTAGCAGCGAAAACATACGCTCTCCCGACTTGTCTAAGAACTCCTCGTTTCTCTCAAAGTACTCGGGGTATCTCGCTCTGTAGAATGACTGCTGTACAGGAATCCCTGCAAAGTAAAGCTCTCCTCCGTAGCTTTCCAGGGAATTTTTCAGCTTTTCAAGCCTTTCGCTCATCTCCGCTATGTCCTCCAGATTCTGCGAGAGAGTCTTCTCCGGAATATATGGATTGTATGGAAGCGTGGTATCTCTCTCTCCAAGCACTATGTCGTTTATCTTCTGCTTTTCAAGCACATTCATATTCATGTAGGTGTATTTTTCAAGCCACCCATTCCTGCCGTATATATGGTCGGCCATATAGGTCTCCCAGTCTTTGAAGTACTCCCCGCTGAGAACTCTCTCTTTGTCTATCTCCGGCATCTTCGCCAGCTCCCGGTTTTCAAACTGTGAGATATCTTCTTTTGTCTTCAGCAGTGTCAAAACAGGGACAGTAAAAATGATTCCTAAAAACACAATCAAAGTCGTCAATTTAGATAGCTTTTTCATTTTTTGCCCCCTCTAAAATCTAAAGTATATAAACGGATTGAAAGTCGAATTTACAAGGTTCATTATGCAGAGCAGAAACATGGATGACAGCACTATCGGAGATGCAAATGCCTCTACACGTTCAACCCAGCTTCCAGTCTGGAAAGTTGAAAGTTTTTCCTTTATAGATCTGTAAATAGGTGTGGAAGCCACTATGGCCAGCAGGAACTCCATCCTGTACTCTGTAAGATAGTACATGGCCTGATCGCTTAAAAGCTCTTGATGGCTTGCCCCAAACATCACTGCAAGGTACTCTCCCGCGTATCCCAGTGTCTCCGACCTAAACATGATCCATCCGACCACTACTAGCGTCATAGTGTAGATATGCCTTAGTGGAGCCCAAAGCTTCCCTATTCTCTCCCCTATAAAGAACTTCTCCACCACAAGTATAACTCCGAAGTAAAGCCCCCATGATACAAAGTTCCATGAAGCCCCATGCCAGAGCCCTGTCAGCATCCAGACTGCAAATATATTCCGGAGATGCTTGACTTTACTGACCTTGTTTCCCCCAAGTGGGATGTATACGTAGTCTCTAAACCAGGTACTAAGAGATATATGCCATCTTCTCCAAAACTCGGTTACAGATTTGGATATGTAAGGGTAGTTGAAGTTCTCGAGAAACTCAAATCCAAACATCCGCCCAAGTCCTATGGCCATGTCGGAGTACCCAGAGAAGTCAAAGTAGATCTGCCCTGTATATGCAATAGCCCCTATCCAAGACAACAAGACTGAAATATCAGCTGGCTGGTTGGCGAATACCTCGTCCGCTATAAGTCCCATGCTGTTGGCCAAGAGAACTTTCTTGCTAAGCCCTACTATGAACCTGCTTATCCCAGACACGAATTTGTCGAAGTTCTCCACCCTGCCTTCTATCTGGTCTGCGACTGTTTCATACCTGACTATAGGACCTGCTATAAGCTGTGGAAAAAGCGAGATGTAAAGCGCCACATTCAGCGGATTTTTCTGCACTTTCCCATGGCCCCTGTAGATATCTATCACATAGCTCATCCCCTGGAAAGTGAAGAAAGAAATACCTATAGGCATTACTATCTCTGCATAGGGAAGCTCCGCTCTGAATACAGTGTTTATATTTTGAATAAAAAAATCTGTGTACTTGTAGTACCCTATTATGGTCAAATTGCCTATTCCAGAAAACGTCAGAACTCTCTTCGCACTCATATGGTCTTCTCTGAACCTTTCAACCATAAGTCCAAATACGTAGTTCATAGCTATGGAAAAAAGCATTACCAAAAGGTACTTCGGTCCGCCGTATGCGTAGAAAAACAAGCTAAAGCCAAGAAGCACTATGTTTCTGAACTTCTTCCCAAGCGCATAGTAAAGCACCAACACAGATGGCAAAAAAACAAATAGAAAAATCAAGCTGCTAAACAGCATACTAAAGCCTCCTTGTACAGAAATAGGCCCTCAAACATCTAATCGAGGCTTGAGGGCCACTTTTTTAAGCCTTGTCTCTTATTTCCTGAACTATCTTGTCTATAAACTCTGAAAGCCCTAGCGCTCCCATGTCTCCACCGTCTCTAGTTCTGACAGATACAGCGTTGTTCTCCACCTCTTTTTCCCCTACTACAAGCATGTAAGGTATCTTCTGCATCTGAGCTTCTCTTATCTTGAAGCCTATCTTCTCAGATCTTACATCCATCTCAACTCTTATGCCCTTAAGCTCTAGAGCGTTTTTAACTTCTTCCGCGTAGTCGTTGTACTTGTCTGATATAGGCAGTATCGAAACCTGAACCGGCGCAAGCCATGCAGGGAATTTACCGGCATAGTGCTCTATCAGTATTCCTATAAATCTCTCCATGCTTCCAAGTATCGCCCTGTGTATCATTACAGGTCTGTGCTTTTCGTTATCCGCCCCTATATAAGTCAGGTCGAACCTCTCAGGCATCTGGAAGTCAAGCTGTATAGTGGCACACTGCCAAGTCCTGCCTATGCTGTCCTCTAGGTGGAAGTCTATCTTAGGTCCGTAGAAAGCTCCGTCCCCTTCGTTTATCCTGTACTCCACTCCCTTTTCCTCTAGTGCGGCTCTCAGATTTTCAGTGGCTAGGTCCCAAGTCTCTATCTCTCCCATGTAGTTGTCCGGCCTAGTTGAAAGCTCCACATGGTATTTGAATCCGAATGCGCTGTATAGCTCGTCTGCAAGCTCAATTACACCTACAAGCTCGTCTTTCACCTGCTCTGGAAGCATGAATATATGTGCGTCGTCCTGCGTAAAAGTCCTAACCCTCATAAGGCCGTGAAGTGCTCCTGCAAGCTCATGTCTGTGAACCTGTCCAAGCTCTGCCCATCTTATAGGGAAGTCCCTGTAGCTGTACATATTGGACTTGTAGACTATCATAGATCCTGGGCAGTTCATAGGCTTTATAGCGTAGTCTCCACCGTCTATCTCCGTGAAGTACATATTCTCCTTGTAGTGGTCCCAGTGGCCCGACTGATGCCAGAGGTCTTCATTCAGTATAAGAGGAGTCTTTATCTCTCCATATCCTCTCTTCTGGTGCTCAGCTCTCCAGAAGTTCTGGATTGTGTTCCAAAGCACCATACCCTTAGGATGGAAGAACGGGAATCCAGGCCCCTCGTTGTGCATAGTGAATAGGTCCAGCTCTTTTCCTAGCTTTCTGTGGTCCCTCTTCTTGGCTTCTTCCACCATCTCGAGGTATGCGTCTAGCTCTTTTTGCTTCTCGAAAGAGATTCCGTATATCCTCTGAAGCATAGGCTTCTTCTCGTCCCCACGCCAGTAAGCTCCAGCTATGCTTGTAAGCTTCACAGCCTTCACTCTCTTTGTGTTCGGAAGATGCGGCCCTCTACATAGGTCAGTAAACTCTCCTTCAGTGTAGAAAGATATCTCCTCTCCCTCTGGAAGTTCTGATATAAGCTCCACCTTGTAGACTTCGCCTCTCTCCTCCATGTACTTGAGCGCTTCCTCTCTGCTCATCACAGATCTCTCCAGCTCGAAGTTTTCCTTGGCTATAGCCTTCATCTCTTTTTCAAGCTTCTCAAGGTCCTCAGGCACCAGCCTGTGCTCCATATCTATGTCGTAGTAGAACCCGTCCTTTATAGCTGGTCCTATGGCGAACTTCGCTTCAGGGAACAGCCTCTTTATCGCCTGTGCAAGCATATGCGCAGAAGTGTGCCAGAATATCTCTTTTCCACCTTCATCCTCCACTTTCAGAAGCTCCAAGCTGCTGTCCTCTGATATCTCCTCTTTAAGTCCTTTAAGCTCTCCGTTGACCTTTGCTCCGACCACGACTCTTGCAAGTCCTTCGCTTATGCTCTTCGCCACATCGTAGACTGTAACTCCGTCTTCATATTCTCTTACAGAACTATCTGGTAATGTTATATTTATCATGTTTCTTCCTCCTATCACCTTTTAAGAAAAACAAAAAAACTCCCGTCCCTAGCGCTGCTAGGGGCGAGAGTCTGACTCACACGGTTCCACCCTAATTAGAGCCCTGAGGCTCCACTCTTTGATTGTAACGTCATCAACGCAGCTCCCTTTCGGGGCGGGCTCAAGGTTAGTCTTCAACTTGCATCCACTAGAAGCGATTCCAGCCATGTCGCCTCTTCTCTTGAGCGGAAACTCAAATCTACTCGTCCTTTCAATGCCTTTGTATCACTTTTGTCAATAACTATATTATATTGATCAGCCCGACTCTTGTCAATACACTGAGAGCTATCTTCCTAGCTCTATTATGTTCGCCACAAGCGCCTTGCATCTTCCGCAGTCAAGCCCTGCCCCTGTGTGCTCGCCGACACCCTCGACTGTGTTTATTCCAGATTTTACTGCGTCTACAACGGATTTTAGCGACACGTCTCTGCATCCACATACTGAAGCTAGTATTCCAGGAAGCTCTGATTTGCATCCTTCGCACTCGTTGCAGATTCCAGCCATCTCCACTACCTCTTCCGCAGTTCTAGCTCCCCCGCACATTGCCTTTCTTATATCAGAATACTCCACGTTGTTTGTTGTACATATAGTTCTGTTTCCTGCCAAAATAATCATCTCCTTGTATAATGTTTACTTCCATCCAAATACCATCTTATCATAGTCGTATGCTCTTTTTCAGCTCAAGTTTTTTCATTTTTTTCGCCTCAGGGTGTTCACTTCTGTGCTGTTTAGATATCTCCACTTCCCTGTTGGAATGTCTCCTAGCTTCAGTCTGTCTATCCTGACCCGCTTAAGCTTTACTACCTCGTATTTATGGACCTGGCACATCCTTCTTATCTGGCGGTTTAGCCCCTGGGAAAGCACTATCGCAAAGCTTCTGTCGTTTACGCGCTTGATTTTGCAAGGCCTTGTCTTTTCGTGCTTCTTCTTGACCGGGTTGTATATTGTCACACCATCAGCCATGGACTTCAGGAAAGTTTCTGTTATGGGTCTATCCACCGTCACAACATACTCTTTCTCATGGTTGTTTTCGGCCCTGAGTATCTCGTTCACTATGCTTCCGTCGTTCGTAAGCAGTATAAGTCCTTCCGACTCCTTGTCCAGCCTTCCAATGGGAAATATCCTCTCTCTATGGTTTACATAGTCCACTATATTGCCCTTTACATGATTCTCCGTGGTGCATGTGATGCCCGCCGGCTTGTTCAAGGCTATATACAGGGCCTTTGGCTTTTTCTTGTCCACTATGAGCTTTCCATTTACCTTTACAGCGTCTCCGTCTTCAACCTGCTGGCCTACAGATGCCCGTTTCCCATTCACCGTGACCTTGCCCGCTTCTATCAGTTTATCTGCTTCTCTTCTCGAGCATATTCCACTAGAGCTTATATAGCTATTCAGTCTCATCTTCAATCCTCGCCTCTTGTTTTTATTTTCTATACTATAGTATCTCATATTCCGCAATTATTTCAATGCATATTGCAAGCCATCTCTTCACCTATCCGTTTTTTCTCTCAGAAATATGGGTAGGTATGTAAATGTGAACTTAAAGTCTATAAGGGGGAATACAATTGAAGAATATAGTCATCATAGGAAGTGGAGTAGGCGGGCTGACAGTGGCTCAGACTATTAGGGCTTCTGATTCAGAATCTGATATTACAATAGTTGGAGCGGAGGATTTCTATCCCTACAACAGAATAAAGCTGTCCAAGTCCTTGGAAAAAGATGTGACAGAAGATGAGCTTCTCATAAAGCCTAAAAGCTGGTATTTAGAAAACAATATAATGCTCTTAAAAGGCATCTCCATGAAGAGTATCTCTAGCTCGGAGAAAAAAGTGTATCTTTCAAACGGCAAAAGCCTAAAATACGACAAGCTTGTGCTGGCGTCTGGAGCCAAGAGCTTTGTTCCTCCTGTGGAGGGCGTCGATTTAAAAGGTGTCTTCTCCCTCAGAACACTGGACGATTCCTGGGCCATAAGGGACTACATGGTGAATGTCCAGAATGTGCTCGTAGTCGGGGGCGGAGTTCTAGGGCTTGAAAACGCTTATTCCCTGGCAAAGCAAGGAAAGAAAGTAGCTGTGGCCGAGATGGCCGACTGGCTTATGCCCAAGCAGCTTGACCGCGAGGCTTCCGAGATCCTTGAATCCAAGCTCCGCGATGCTGGCGTAGAGATTATGTTTGGAGCTTCCGCCTCCAAGCTACTTGGTGGCGACTCTGTAGAAAGCTACGAGACTTCTGACGGCAAGCAGCACCCTGCCGAAATGGTCATCTTCTCCACTGGAATACGTCCGAATACTGATATAGAGATAGATGCAGAGCTTGAAACAAACAGGGGGATAGTTGTGAATTCCAAAATGGAGACTAGCGTAGAAGACATATACGCCGTAGGAGACGTAGCTGAGTTTGACGGAAGGGTTTACGGACTTTGGAGCATCTCTACTCTGCAGGCTAAAGTGGCCGCCGAGAACATACTTGGGATTGGCTCAGAGTTTAAAGACGGCTCTCCTATGATGAGTCTAAACTCCTTTGGGCTCTACCTTTTCTCTGTGGGTAACATCTCGCCTGAAAATCCGGACTACACGCTGACTGGCGATGGTCCTTCCTACAGAAAAGTCGTGGTAAAAGACAGTATGCCCGTAGGCGGTATTATATTTGACGATGCCAACAAGGCCATAGCGCTTAAGAGGATGATTGAAAAAGGCCAAGCTGCAAGCCGCGAAGAGCTTGAAGCTTTCTTAAAGTAAAAAAGAGGAGTCTGACCTATAGGCCTGACTCCTCTTTTTCTGTGTTTTGCACTATTTTTTTGCGCTCAGCTTCTTTATGATTGTGTTTGCAACCTCTATTCCATTTGCAGAGGCCTGCTGAAGCCCTCTTGTGATTCCAGCTCCGTCTCCCACTGCGTATAGACCCTTTATATTGGTCTTGAACTCAGGAGTCACATCTACCTTGTTGGAGTAGAACTTGACCTCAACTCCGTAAAGCAGCGTCTCGTCGCTCGCCATACCTGGGACTATCTTGTCTAGAGCTTCTATCATCTCTGCTATGTCTAGCATTATTCTGTAAGGAAGTACAAGAGAGAGATCCCCTGGAATTGCATCTTTAAGAGTCGCAACTATGTTGTTTCTAGTTATCCTCTCGTCAGTGCTTCTTCTGCCTCTCTTGAAATCCCCGTATCTTTGAACAAGTATCTTGTTGCCTGCCAGCATGTTTCCAAGCTTGGCTATATGCTTTCCGTACTCTATAGGTGTCTTGAAAGGCTCTGTAAAGTTCATTGAAACAAGCAGAGCAAAGTTCGTGTTTTTAGTCTTCATGTCCTTCGACTTATAGGCATGCCCATTTACTACAGCTAAGTTGTCGTCGTAGTACTCTGTAGCCACTTCTCCAGAAGGGTTAGAGCAGAACACCCTCACTTTGTCGTCAAAAGTAGGCGTGTAGTAGACCATCTTGCCTTCATACATAGTCTCGTTTATCTCTTTCATGACTTCGTCTCTTACTTCCACCCTTACGCCGACGTCTACAGTGCCAACTTTGGTATTGATGCTGTGCTTCTCGCAAACTCCCTTAAGCCACTCCGAGCCCTCTCTTCCTATGGCTATTACTATGTCGTCAGAGTAGTACTCGTCTCCGCCAGTAGTCTTTACTCCAGTCACAACACCGTTCTCCTCTATTATATCTTCAACCATTGTGTTGAAAAGTATCTCCACCCCTTGGTCTATCAGATGCTGCTGAAGGTCTCCGTATATTCTATATCCCTCTTCAGTTCCAAGATGGCGAACTGGACACTCTATAAGTTTCAGATTGCTCACTATGGCCTGCTTCTTTATCTTTTCAATTCTCTCCACTTGATCCACACCATGCACATTTGTGTCGGCTCCAAACTTCAAGTATATGCTGTCCGCTTCATCTATAAGCTCTTTGGCCCTGTCATACCCGAGTATCGCCGGAAGCTCTCCTCCTACGTCTGGCGAAAGCGAAAGCTTTCCGTCAGAATAGGCTCCTGCTCCTGCAAATCCAGTAGTTATAGAGCAAGGCTTGCAGCCTACACATCTCTGTAGTTCCCTCTTCGGACATATTCTCTTCTCTATATTTCTTCCCTTTTCAATCAAAAGTATATTCAAATCACTATTGTATTCTTTCAGTTTATAAGCTGTAAATATCCCCGATGGGCCTGCGCCCACTATTATAGCATCGTATTTTTTCATCTTGTCCCCCATTAAATACAAACGTTTTTAGTTTCAAAAGTTAATATTGTACGTGTTTATCACTCCTACATATTATCAGAGTTTGTATTCACGGTCAAGCCCATTTACGAATATTTAACCGCGATTTTATATTAAAGTACGTAAAAGAGCAGCCCTTAGGCTGCTCTTTTACTAAGCTTTCAACAATGAGTCTATGGAGATTCCAACCTGATAGAGAATAGGACCTTCTCTGTACGCCAAGTACTTGAATATAGATCCATCTTCCGCTCTTCTCTTTACAGGAGTCGACACGTATTTTGTCTTACCCTCCTTCAAAGGTCTAAAACTCGGCTCCACTTCGTAGAGATTTATTCCAGCGCTAGACTTGTCTGAAACTATTCTAGCTGTTCCGCTTTCATCAGTTATCAGAAGGTCGTCGGACTTTATCTCTCTTAGTGCTTTTTCTACATCGCCTTCTTTAAAAGCAGGATATTCGTCTATGATATGCTTTATGTCCTCTAGCATCATATCATCCATAGCTCTTCCCGCCACAAACTGCTGCATTTCTTCAGAAGCCGTATTCAAGTGATGCGATGTCCTCTCCAGCTCCTCTATCCTTTTATCAAGCGCTGTAACTTCACCTTCGGCTTCATCCATGCTGGCCGATATCTCGTTGGAGAAGCTTGTCACCTCAAGTATATCATCCTTTATACTCTCACTCTCTGCGCTGACGTTGAACATATTGTCCTTCATTCCAACCACTTTGTCCACTATCATCTGAAGCCCTTCCTGGATTTTGTTGAATTCCTCTATGGCATTGTTCATAGACTGGTATTCCTCTTCGACGTATTGCACCTCTAACTCCATGTCCTTGGATATATGACCTATGTCCTGCTTCAGAGTGTCCAGCACCTTGGTTATGCCTTTAGAAACCTGACTTGTCTCGCCTGCCAGCTTTCCTACTTCACTCGCAACCACTGCAAATCCCTTTCCATGCTCTCCGGCCCTGGCTGCTTCAATCGAAGCGTTCAGCGCAAGCATATTAGTCTGCTCAGATATGTTGTTTATAAGCTCCACCATGGAAACTATCTCTTCTGAATACTTTCTGAGTTCCTCCACCTTTCCCGAAGTACTGGTCACAAGCTCTTTTGTATTCTGTATCTTTTCTCTGACCTTGTCTGTCTCTTTTATCCCCGCTGTAGCAGAGCTTATAGACTTCTCTGTGAACTCCGCAGTGTCGTCTGTAAGTTCTTTTAGATTTCTAATCGACTCAACTATACTGTCGGTTTTATTGGAAACTTCGCTGAGCATCTGGCATTGCTCTGTAGACTTTTCATTCGCTCTAGAAGTCAGCTCTGAAATGATTCCAAACCTGCTCTTTGCCTCTAGAGAAATTCCAGCTATGTCCCCTGCCGTTCTCATTATATTTGTAGATATGGCAACCTGGCTCTTGAAGTTGCTTCGGAGTTCGTTGAAAACCTTTGAAATCTCTCTGTCTAGTTCGTTTTCTGCATCTAAATTTTTCCTCTTTATCAAGAACTCGTTGCTGCCTATGCTCTTTATATGCTCCACGGCTCTCTCGTCTTCTTTTCCTCCTGCAAACATGGCAATCGCGCCGGCTGACACAACTATAGAAACCACTATAGCTGCCGCCAAGCTACCCATAAAGTAGCTGATTGCAGAAGTCAGAAATATCCCTAATACCAGAACCAGAAGCTTGATTTTGCTTGACTTTTTCATCATACACTCTCCTCTCTAGTGAACAGCTTTGTCTGTGAAAACGTTATCCTTTTGCTGTGCATGGACTTTATCTTTTTTTCACATACAAGTTACTCTATGTATTTTTAGTTACTCCCTAATTATAGCATTTTAAAGCAAAGAGTAGTAGGTTATCCCCACTACTCTTTTAAACAAATATCAACATTTAGCTTTCGTTCTCTATATCTACTTCTTCTTTTGAGACTTGTATCTCAAGTTCTTGTCAAGTATAGCTTTTCTTATTCTAAGGCTCTTTGGAGTAACCTCTACAAGCTCATCGTCGTCTATAAACTCAAGCGACTCCTCTAGACTAAGTCTCTTTGGAGGCGGCAGTCTCAGAGAGTCGTCTGTTCCAGAAGATCTAGTGTTTGTAAGCTGCTTTTTCTTACATATGTTTACTTCTATATCTCCCTGCTTAGCGTTCTGTCCTACTACCATTCCAGAGTAGACCTTCTCTCCTGCTGATATAAACAGTATTCCTCTGTCGGCCGCTGAGTAAAGTCCGTATGCAACAGACTCTCCCGTTTCGAAAGAAACAAGCGATCCCACAGACCTTCTGTTTATCTCGCCTTTATATGGCTGATATCCGTCGAATATAGTGTTTATGATTCCATTACCCTTGGTGTCGGTCATAAACTCCGATCTATATCCTATAAGACCTCTAGCTGGAATTGAAAGCTCTATTCTAGTGTATCCTCCATTCGAAGGATTCATAGTTAGGATCTCGCCTTTCCTATTTCCAAGTTTCTCTATTACAGCTCCTACAAATTCCTCTGGAACGTCTATAGTGGCTCTCTCCATAGGCTCTTGCTTCACTCCGTCTATTACTTTAAAAAGCACCTCTGGCTTTGAAACCTGGAACTCATATCCTTCTCTTCTCATGTTCTCTATCAGTATTGAAAGGTGAAGCTCCCCTCTTCCTGAAACTCTGAAAGAGTCAGTCGAATCTGTGTCCTCTACCTTGAGTCCTACGTCTGTCTGAAGCTCTTTGTAAAGTCTGTCTCTAAGCTGTCTTGAAGTTATAAACTTACCTTCTAGACCTGCAAGCGGGCTGTTGTTTACAGCGAAGTTCATAGATAGAGTAGGTTCTGATATCTTCACGAAAGGAAGTGGCTCAGGGCTCTCTACAGCACATATAGTGTCTCCTATGTTGATTCCCTCAACTCCCGAAACAGCTATTATATTACCGGCTGAAGACTCCGTAGTTTCAACTCTCTCAAGTCCTTCGAACTGGTATATCTTTGTAATTCTGACTTTTTTGCTCTTGGTCTCGTCTTCATAGTTCAGTATAACTGCCTCTTGGTTCAGCTTTATAGTTCCTCTTTCAACTTTTCCTATCCCTATTCTTCCCACATACTCGTTGTAGTCTATAGTAGATATAAGCAGCTGAAGTGGGTCTTCCTCGCTTCCCTCAGGCGCAGGTATAAAGTCTATTATAGTCTCAAATAGAGCTTTCATGTTCTCGTCTTGCTTCTCCATATCTAGGGAAGCAGTTCCGTTTTTAGCTGATGCGTATACAAATGGGCACTCCAGCTGGCTGTCGTCGGCTCCAAGCTCTATAAACAGGTCTAGAACTTCGTCTATTACCTCGTTTGGTCTAGCCTCTGGTCTGTCTATCTTGTTTATGCAGACTATAACCGGAAGCTTTAGCTCTAGGGCTTTCTTAAGCACAAACTTAGTCTGAGGCATAGGTCCTTCAAACGCATCTACCACAAGTACAACTCCATTTACCATCTTGAGCACACGCTCCACCTCGCCACCGAAGTCGGCATGTCCTGGAGTGTCTATTATGTTTATCTTCTTATCTCCATACTGTATTGCTGTATTTTTAGAGAGTATAGTTATACCTCTCTCTTTCTCTATATCGTTTGAATCCATTACCCTTTCCTGCACATTCTGGTTTTCCCTGAATGTACCGCTTTGCCTTAGAAGTCCGTCTACAAGCGTAGTCTTTCCGTGGTCAACGTGAGCTATTATGGCGATATTTCTGATATCTTTTATACTGTTTTTCAAATTTACTCCTACTTTCTCGTTCAAAGTTTTTTTATTTCTAACCTTGTAATTTTATCACAGTAAAGCTCTATCTTCAAAACTTTTTTCTAGGCTTAGAGCTTTTTCTGCTTTTTTCCCTATTGCTTTTAGAGTTCTTCGTATCCCTGTTTCCTGAAGCCTCTCTTTTCCCAGCAGCATTCCCCCTGCTGTTTGATTCATTTCTTCTAGGCCTTATGAGGCAGTGCTTTTCAAAGCCCACAAGGTCCATCCTTCCGCCTTTCTTAAGCGCCTCAAGTACAAGGTCGTAGTTTTTAGGGTTTCTGTACTGTATAAGCGCCCTCTGCATGGCCTTTTCATGTGGGGACTTAGGCACGTAGACCTTCTTCATAGTTCTAGGGTCCAGCTCTGTATAGTACATGCAGGTGGAAAGCGTAGAAGGTGTTGGGTAGAAGTCCTGAACCTGTTCAGGCATATACCCTAAATCTCGCAAATATTCAGCCAGCTCTATGGCTTCCTTGAGCGTCGAGCCTGGATGGCTTGACATAAGGTATGGCACTATAAACTGGTTCATTCCAAGATCTGCGTTCAGCTTCTTGTACTTGTTTACAAACTTTTCGTAGACTTCCTTTCTAGGCTTGCCCATCTTCTCGAGCACTTCTCTGGACACATGCTCTGGGGCCACTTTAAGCTGTCCACTTATATGGTGCTCGCAGAGTTCCTTGAAGAAAGTATCGTCCTTGTCGTGGATCAGATAGTCATACCTTATCCCTGACCTTACAAAGACCTTCTTTACTTTAGGTATCTCTCTCAGCTTTCTCAGAAGCTTCAAGTAGTCCATATGGTCTATCTTAAGGCTCTTGCAAGGGTTGGGATATAGACACTCTCTGTCTTTGCACACACCGTGCTTTACCTGCTTTTCGCAGGCCCTGTCCCTGAAGTTAGCAGTAGGTCCTCCAACGTCGTGTATATATCCTTTGAAGTCTGGGTCCCAAACTATCTGCTCAGCCTCGTTCTCTATTGACTTGTGGCTTCTCGACTGTACAACCCTTCCCTGGTGGAATGCAAGCGCGCAGAAATTACAGTTTCCAAAGCAACCTCTGTTGCTTATAAGGCTGAACTTGACTTCCTCTATCGCCGGTATACCACCCTTCTCCCTGTAGATCGGGTGGTAGTCTCTCATATAGGGAAGTGCGTATACAGCGTCGAGTTCGCTCTGCTCCATAGGCTCAGGCGGCTCGTTCTGGACTACATAGTAGTCCTTGTACTCCTCTACAAGCGGCTTCGATGTGATGGAGTCCAAGTTTTTCGACTGCACCATAAAGCTTTCTGCATACTTTTTCTTGGACTCAAGTATCTCGTCGTAAGTCGGCAGGAATATGGGCTCGTAAGCCCTGTCTCTATCCTTTGTCTTGTAGACCGTTCCCTTTATATAGGTTATCTCATTCACAGGAATCCCGCTTTCAAGCGACTCTGCCACTTCAACTATCTGCTTTTCTGCCATCCCGTACACTATCATATCGGCCTTTGAATCCAGAAGTATAGATCTTCTGACTTTGTCGTCCCAGTAGTCGTAGTGGGCAAGTCTTCTTAAGCTGGCCTCTATTCCCCCCAGTATTATAGGCACGTCTTTGTAGGCTTCCCTCACCTTCTGGGAGTATACTATAGTGGCCCTGTCAGGCCTATGGCCCATCTCGCCTCCCGGAGAGTACATGTCCTTCTTTCTCCGCTTCTTGGCCACCGAGTAGTGGTTGACCATGGAGTCTATATTTCCGCTCGCCACCAAAAATGCCAGTTTCGGCTTCCCAAGCCTCTTGAAGTCCTTCAGCTTCTTCCAGTCAGGCTGAGCTATTATCCCCACTTTGTAACCGTGGCTTTCAAGCACTCTCCCTATTATGGCGACTCCGAAAGATGGATGGTCCACATACGCATCTCCCGAAACTATTACAAAGTCGAGCTCGCTCCATCCCCTCTTCTCCATATCGCCTCTACTTATCGGTAGAAAGTCTTTCATTTTTTTCCTCCTATTCCTAAAATAAAAAAGCATGTCTCCATGCTTTTACTACTTAAACTCCAAATCTCTCTTAGTCATCTTCTGCTCTACTTTCGACTTAAATTCAGCCATCTCAGCTTCATCTGCAAAAGCTTTCTTCGGAACTATATAAGCCATTTCGTTGCTTATATAGAGGTAGAATCTCTCTTCATCCTCTCCAAGTATGCCTATAGCCTTCCACTTTATCTTTACTTCTCCGCTTTTGTTTTTCAGAATCAGACCGTCGCTTGTCTCCTGCAGCGTGTACTCTCCAGTTATAGTCTGTCCGTTCTCCTCTGCTGCCCTTATGTTCTTCACTATCCTGCTTTTCAGAGTGTGCTTAAAGCCTTTGTTGAAGAATATAACCCAGATAAGCCAAACTATTCCGAACATAGGAAGCGTAGTTGTAAAAGGCCTTCCGAACAGAACTCTCATTAGAACAGGCACAAGCAGGAATATCGCTGACACCAAAAACCTCTGTATAAAAAGGTTTTTTTTGAACTTTGGGGAATTATCTGCATGGTATAGATTGAACTCCACGTAGTCTTCCTCGCTTAGATTAAACGTCCATCTCTTCATATCATTCTCCTTATCGTTTCACTTTTTTCCTCTAGTTTAAATGATACCTTATTTCATCCCTATTTTAAAGGGCTCTTAGCTTAAAAAAGCCATTATTTTTGTGGCTGAATAGAGCCCGAATAGAAAAGTCGCCTGTGACAGCTCTATAGAGCAGCCTATAGTGTCTCCCGTAATTCCGCCTACAGTGCTTGAGACTTTTTTCGCCATGGCCAAAGTTATAGCAGCCGAGAACAATAGTCCTATAAGCCCAGGAAGCCCGAAAAAATAAGCTGCCACAACTGACGATGAAATCGTCCCAACTGCCATCTCCAGGTTTCCGCATCTGTCCACGAATACTTTTCCCATTCCGTCAGGCCTAGCGTATATGTTTCTGCCGCTTACGAGCAACGACACCGACCTTCCCACAATCGGAAACACAAGGTATGCAGTTTCAGGAAGGTAATGTGAGTTCACAATTCCAAAGCCCATCACGGCTATTATCCCAAGCACCCCAAATGCGCCTATATGACTGTCTTTCATTATCTCAAGCACCCTGTCTCTATCTCTGTTGCTGTATATTCCATCGAAAGTGTCAGCCAGTCCGTCTATATGGAGCCCTCCTGTGATCCCCAAGTAGAGCAACCATACTGAGACGTTCACCACTCCTCTGTCGAACTCGAAGATGCCCATGCCATAGGAAAGCCCGTAAAGCAGACTCCCAATCAACAGTCCGACTAGCGGCATATACTTTATGCCTTTAGCCATCTCCTCCTCGTTGTAGTCCACCTTGAAGGGAAGAGGTATCCTGGTCAGAAAAAGCACCATTATAGCCAGTCTGTTCATGATCTCCACCTACTTCAGCCTACTAGGGATTCCCAGAAACACCATGTAGACCTCGTCAGCTACATGCGCCAGATACTGGTTAACTCTCCCAGAGATATCCCTGAAAGCCGACCCAAGCCTAGTATCTGGAACTATCCCAAGACCCACTTCATTGCTCACTACTACAATGTCTTTTCCCGAGCTCTCCACAGCTTCAAGAAGTGTCTCTATCTCGCTCATTATGCTGTCTTCAAGCCTGTCGAAGTCTTCCATAGTGGCCGTGTCAAAGTCCAGCTCACTCTCCAGCATCTGGTTTGAAATTAGGAGAGTCATGCAGTCTAGCAGCACCAGTTCCGAGCTTTCAAACTCCTCTTTTACTCTTAGCTCCGAAAAGCCACTGTGCATTTCAAGCGTCTTCCATTCGCCTGGCCTCTCTATCCTGTGAAGCTCTATCCTGTGCTTCATGCCTTCGTCAAAAGCTATGGCTGTAGCAAGGTAGACCACACTTTTCCCGCTGTCCAAAGCCAGATTCTCTGCAAATCTGCTCTTTCCGCTTCTAGCTCCTCCACTTATAAGCACCATCTTACCCAAGCTCTCCACCACCTCTATACATCTTCATATTCTCCAAAAGCTCCTCATTTTCCTTTCTCCTTCTCACGGCAAGCCTTATGTAGCTTTCATCCAAACCATAGAAGTCGCTGCAAGTCCTTATATAGAAGCCCCTCTCTCCAAGATGTTGCTGAAGCTCTGTCGAACTTCCAGCTTTAAGCTTGCAGAGCACAAAGTTGGCCTCCGAGCTGTATGTCTCCAGATATGGCAGGCCAGAAAGCGAATCCATAAACCTCTCTTTTTCACCTCTGTACCAGCTCTCCGTGCGCTCTCTGTACTCCTCGTCCTCCAGATAGGACTCAAGCGTCGCTATGGCCATGCTGTTTACGCTCCAGGGCTCCTTTATCTTGTTCATGGCCTCAACTATATCTCTATGACCCACGCCGTAACCTATTCTGATTCCAGGCACTCCGTATATCTTGGTCACAGACCTAAGTACAAAAAGCTTATGGTCTCTAGCCATGTCTATAGAGCTCTCTCTGTCTGAAAACTCTATAAAGGACTCATCTAAAAAAAGTGTAGCGCTTAGCTTTTCAAGCCCTTCGAGCAAGTCCTCCACCGCTCGTTTTTCAAGCGCTCCTCCAGTGGGATTGTTGGGGCTGCATATATACACGGCTTCAGCTGAAACTTCCGCAGCTCTCTTCAAAAGCGCCTCTCTGTCTAGCTTGAAATACGGCTTTTCAAGGCAGTGCCTGTGCACTTTCCCTCCGACTATCTCCACCGACTTGGCGTACTCCGTGAAGGTAGGCTCGACCACCAAAGCCTGCTTTATGCCCAAGGCCCTTGAAAACAAGTATATGAGCTCTGTAGCGCCGTTTCCAACTATTATCTCTTCTCGATTTAGGCCCAGTTGCTCTGAAAGCAGTTTTACGGATTCCTCTGCACCTATCTGCGGGTATTTCTCCAGCTCGTCTATAGAGCTCAAAAGCCTCTCTTTCAACGCATCCGATACACCTAGTGGATTTATATTTATGCTGTAGTCCACTACGCTGTTCTCGCCTCTGTATCCCCCATGTGTATTGTACATAATATCACCTCAGTTTCATGGTATATATGACGGCTATTGCAGCTATCATCAGCAGTTCCGCTATATACATAATCTTTATGGCCTTAAGTATGTCGTCCGGCCTTATCTCCCTGATTCTATCACCTATAGTCGGCTTGTATACCGACTCTCCAAAGTACACATTTGTGCCCCCAAGCTGTATGTTCAGTAGTCCGGCAACTGCACTTTCCGGGTATCCGCAGTTGGGACTTTTATGGTTTCTTCTGTCGCGAATTATGGTCTTTATTCCGTTTATAAAGTTGTATCTCAACACAATGCCGGCAACTGCCATAAGAGCGCTTCCAATCCTGGCAGGAATGTAGTTTAATATGTCGTCGCATTTGGCAGATGCATACCCCAACTCTCCATATCTCTCATTTTTATATCCCACCATGGAGTCTAGAGTGTTGACTGTCTTGTATATATACACAAGCTCTACAGGCAGGCCCAGAAAAAGACCCACGCCTATGTAGAAGAGAGGAGCCAGCACTCCGTCCACAGTGTTCTCGGCAACAGTCTCCACAGTAGCCCTCGTCACTTCCTCAGAACTTAGCTCACTTGTCTCTCTTCCCACAAGATAGCCTATCTTAATCCTTGCTTGCTCTAGGTTTCCATCCTTCAGCTCTCTGTACACTTTTCTCGATTCTACATCCAAGCACTTTGAGGCAAGGGATGTATATAGTATATAGCAACTTAGTAGGTCCGAAAACAGGGGACTGATTCGGCCTGAAAGCCTCAGCATAATCGAAATCACGGCTGTTACTCCTATTACAGAGCCTCCAAGCAGAAAAAAGCCTCCAAGCTTCAAATTTGAAACGCTGGACCTTATTCTGTCTTCCTGGTACTTTATCCACTTCCCTATATACCTTATGGGATGCGGAATGCTGTATGGGTCTCCAAATATGAAGTCAGCCACAGATGCAATTAAGACTAAGAGCAGTTCCTTCATTCCTTGCCCTCTATTATCCTGTCCAGCGCCTCCATGTCCAGATGTTTCTCCACAAAGCAGGCGAGTTTTTCGTACTCCGCATCTCTAAGCTCGTCGTCATCTATCCTCTCGCCGGCAGTCCCGGATATCAAGCTGTCCTCTTCTTCCAGATTTATCTCTGTGTAGGGAAGCACGCCAAGACAAGGTATCCCTAGGCGATTCTCCAGCTCTTCAATTCCAGGCCTCAGTATATCTACATCTCCTCTAAACTTGTTTATCACAAAGGCCTTTATTCTGGCTCTATCGCTTTCATCTAGAATCATAGCTGTGCCGTATATAGATGCGAAAACTCCGCCTCGTTCTATGTCTCCCACCAAGATCACAGGGGCGTCAACCATATGCGCAAGCCCCATGTTGACATAGTCATTTTCCCTCAAGTTTATCTCTGCAGGACTTCCAGCTCCCTCTATGACCAGAAGATCGTACCTAGACTCCAGGTCTCTGTAGCACTCCTCTACGGCAGACTTGAACTCTGATTTCTCACTGTAGTATCTTCTAGCCTCGTAGTCTCTATACTCTGCTCCTTTTAGTATGAGCGTGCTGCCTGTGTCTGTTTTAGGCACCAGGAGCACCGGATTCATACTGTACTCCGGCTTCGCCTTGGCACTTTCGGCCTGCACAACTTGAGACCCTGCTATATATGATCCATCCTCTAATTTCACTTTGTTTCTAGTCATGTTCTGGGACTTAAAGGGCGATACGCTGATCCCCCTGTTGGCATAGATTCTGCAGAGCGAAGTCGTAACTATGCTCTTTCCCGCACTCGATGAAGTTCCCTGTATCATTATATTTCTGGCCAAAATTCTTCCTCCCCGCTTAAAATTTCAAGGCATTACAGGGCCTGACGCTCTGTAATGCCTTCTCTCTTTTAACTGCTATTGATGTTTAACTACATTTCTTGGCTTTCCTTCTGTAAAAGCCTGTATGTTCTTTATTATCTCCCCGACAAGCCTCTCTCTAGACTCGATGCTTCCCCAAGCTATATGAGGCGTGAGCACAAGCTTTTCCATATTCCTCACGCGATAAAGCGGGCTCTGCTCAGTAAGCGGCTCAACTTCAAACACGTCAAGACAGGCACCACCTATGTATCCACGGTTCAGGGCTTCTGCCAAGTCACTCTCTTTGACTATCGGACCTCTGGCCACATTTATGAGTATAGAAGTAGACTTCATCTTCTTTAGATTCTCTATATTTATAA
This sequence comes from Andreesenia angusta, assembly GCF_001855385.1. Taxonomy (NCBI): domain Bacteria; kingdom Bacillati; phylum Bacillota; class Tissierellia; order Tissierellales; family Gottschalkiaceae; genus Andreesenia; species Andreesenia angusta. Next base: position 100,954 of record NZ_MKIE01000007.1, read on the forward strand.
GGTGCTCTGTATCACCGTTAAGCGGCGCATGTATCGAGACTATATCGCTGTTAGAAAGCAATTCGTCTAGTTCTAGTCTTCTGTAAGGCGTCTCTCTGTCTCTTCCGCTTGCAGAATAATAGGAGACTTCCGCCCCAAATGCAGTCGCCACTTCCGCCACCTTAGAGCCTATGTTTCCAAGCCCTATTATACCCCAACTTTTGCCTTCAAGTTCTGGAAAAGGACTCTTCAGATTGGTGAAGTTTCCGCTTGCGCCGTACTTTCCTGATTTCACAAATCTGTCTTGAATATCTATCCTACTGAACATGTGGAAAAGCATTGAAAAAGTATGCTGGACAACACTAGGTGTCGAGTAGCCTGCAACATTGCATACAGTTATGCCTCTTTCGAGTGTATAGTCTATATCCACGTTGTTGTATCCAGTGGCCGTAAGGCATATCAGCTTCAAGTTTTTCAAGTTCTTCAGGTTTTCCCTGTTCAGTCTCACCTTGTTTGTGACCAGGACTTCCTTGTCCGCAAGTCTAGTTCCAACCTCAGCTTCGCGTATATTCTGAAAGTACTCAACTTCTCCAAACTGCTCTAGTCCACTGAGATTCATATCTTCTCCAAGCGTCCTTCTATCTAACACAGCTATTTTCATAAAAATTCCCCCTGTTTCAATGCCCTCTAGGATTTTTCCTGACTATCTCTACAGCTTTAACTATCTCCTGTATTATGCTGAGCTTAAACTGAGGCTCTAGCATCTTGACCTTGTTGTAGGCCTCTCCCCTATGGCTCACATAGTACATAGTCGGCAGATTGTTAAGCGCTATGGCCTTTATGTCCATCTTGAACCTCTCTTCTTCCTTATATGGACAGTCGTAGTCCCTAAGCACATTCACCATAAGCTCATCCACAAGAGTCTCCATGTAGTTCTTTAATTCAACCAAACCGGTCCCTCCTAAAAAAGATATATAGCTATCTTTTACCCAGTTTGTTCAGCTTGAACTGGTTATCAATCAAATATTTTCTTAAATCTTTCAAATACTTCCTTTACAGATATTATAGAGTCTATTCTCCAAGCCTCTGTGCCGGCAAAGAGTATACCCTCTTCTCTATCTCCTTCTTTTCCCTTTATCAGCCTGTCTCTTATGCAGTACTTCCTGCTGCATTTTTTGAGGCAGTTGGTGCATTCCAGCGGCGCATCGGGATTGCCCTCCAAGACCTTCTCCACGAACTTTCCTCTTATAGAGTTCGCCGGAAGCCCTGCTGAGCTCATTATCTTCACTATGTCGTCTTTTTCAAGCTCTAAGTAAGCCTGCTTGTACTCCTCCGCTACATTGCTCTCGAAAGTGGCTACAAACCTGCTCCCCATCTGGATTCCGTCAGCTCCAAGCTCAAGCATTCTCCTGCCGTCCTCTGGAGTTATAATTCCACCTGCTCCAAATACAGGTATACTCACAGCCTCTTTTATTTCCTTCACTATATCCCAAGAGTCTAGCTCTGTTCCAAGATGCCCTCCGGCGTTTCCACCTTCAGCAACCACTGCCGCAGCGCCCAGCTTCTCGGATATCTTTGCAAGCTTTACAGAAGACACTATAGGTATTACAGGTATGTTGTTCTTTCTGCCTATCTCAAATATGTCTCTTGAAAATCCTGCTCCAAAAGTTATGAAATCTATCTTTTCCTTTATAGCTATATTTATAAGTTCGATAAAATTGCTAACAGCATACATCACATTTATCCCTATGGCTCCGTTGCCTTCCGAGATCTCTTTAGCAGCTCTTATCTCTCTCTTAAGTTCTTCTTCTCCTAGTCCTGTTCCGGCTATGACTCCCATTCCGCCTTCCCTAGCTACACTGCCCGCCAGTTTGGAAAGAGACACTCTTATAGCCATCCCTCCCTGTATGATAGGATACTTTATATCTAAATCTCCAATTTTCATCAGCTCAACCTCCTATTAAGATTATATCATCTTTCAAATTAAAATAACACTAGATTTTACTAACTGGTATTAGTAGTAGGTTATTAAATAGAGATAAAAAAAAGATGTGAAAACACATCTTAAGCTTTTATGGCTAATCCATGGGCACTATTTTTTTTATAAATCCAAAGTCCTTTTCATACTCAATCTCGGTGTAGGAGCCGTTCTTGCACTGAAAATGCCATATCTTCTTGAGGGGAAGGTCGAGCAAATAGGTTATTACTGTCTGTATAACCGCTCCATGCGTCACAACTATGCAGTCTTCATCTCTCTCTATAAGGCCGTCTATAAACGGTACTACCCTCTCTTTAAGTTCCACAAGGTTTTCTCCGCCTGGAAGTTTGAAATGCACATAGTCTCTGTTCCAAGCTTCCCAATCCTCTTTGAATTCAGCCATTATCTCGCCACTAGTCTTTTTCTCGAACAGCCCGAAATTTATCTCCTTCAGCTCCGGCTTTATTATAATCCCCTTTTTCAGGCTCTTTGCTATATAACTTGCAGTTGTCTTGGCTCTTAGCAGAGGGCTTGCGTATATCCTATCTATATTTTCATATTTTTCTAGACATCTTCCGAGACTTACGCACTGCACCCTTCCTCGCTCTGTAAGCGGGTAGTCTGTCCATCCGCTGAATATCTTGTTCTCGTTGGCCACGGTCTCCCCGTGCCTCACAAGTATTATCTTCAAAAAAACACCTCCAAACGTCAAAAGACACCAACTACCCGATATAATTGATGTCCTCTGTCTACGATAGATATTTAACTACAGAAACGCCTTCGTCTGATATGCTGAGTTCATCGCTCAGACCGTCCACTATGAAAAGCCCTCTCCCCGAAGACTTCATGTCGAGCGGGTCGTAAGAGTCCCTGTCGTACTCGAACCCATGACCTTCGTCCATGACCTTTATCTGTATATTGTTGTCTTCTATCAAGACCCTCAGCTCAACTTTCTTGTTTTCATCCAGCTTGTTTCCGTGTATAACACCATTTACCACTAGTTCGTTGAGTATAAGTCTTAGGTCAAACATAAGGTCTTCATTTTTTAGCAACTTGTTTAGCTGCTCGACTATATCTTCAAGATTATTCTTGACGTCATCTAAATCACTCTTTATTTTAAGTATCTTTTCATATTTCAACATGGCTACCCCATCCTCAATTTCTATTTTCTTCTTAGTCTTATAATACCCACATACTAGAATTCATAAACCCAAAATAGCTCTCAAAACACATTTCATTTTCGTAAAATTTAGCCTCTTAGCTCTAGTCAATCCCGATTTAACGAGTATATTTTATCATAAAAAGGGGTGAATTAAACATCATTTTTTATCTTGTTTATTGAAAATTTTTTTGGGTATAATTCTACCTGTAAGACAATTTACCATTAATTCTATATGAGAGGAGTGTTTTTATGGACAAGTATGTTTGCATCCCTTGCGGATACATATATGACCCCGAAGAGGGAGATCCAGACGGAGGTATAGCACCAGGCACTGCTTTTGAAGATATCCCTGATGATTGGGTTTGCCCTATATGCGGTGTTGACAAGAGCAACTTCGAAAAACAATAAACCATAAAAAAGCTTGCAGAATTTTCTGCAAGCTTTTTCACTTCTATTCCTCTATATCCTCTTCTAGCTCTATATCCTGAAACTCTGAAGAATTTCTGTACTCCTCGTTTATCTCCACAAGCTCATTTATAGTCTCCCAGACCTTGTCTCTGTTTGTGTGCTTGCTGGCTGAGTAAGGTATTATAAACTCCTTGTTCTCAACGCCAAGCTTGTTGGCTATTATATTTATATGCTTAAGCCAGTTTCCCCTTGATATCTTGTCTGCCTTCGTGGCTATTATGATTCCGTTGAAGCCACAGCTCTTTATCCAGTCGTACATCATCTTGTCGTGTTCTCCAGGCTCGTGTCTTATGTCCACAAGCAGTATGACCTCTACAAGACTCTTTCTAACTTTAAAGTAGGCCTCTATCATCTTGGCCCATTTCTCTCTAGATGTCTTGGAAACCCTTGCATATCCATATCCCGGAAGGTCGACTATCCTTATCTCTTTGTTTATCTCATAGAAATTGATGGTCTGTGTCTTCCCCGGCTGTCCACTTGTCCTGGCCAAACTCTTTCTGTTTATGAGAGAGTTTATAAGAGATGACTTGCCTACATTTGATCTGCCTGCAAAGGCCACCTCGAATTTCCCCTCTTCTGGATACTGATCTGGCCTTCCAGCCGTTATGAGCAGCTCCGCACTTTTAATTTTCATAGCTATCTTCCTTATCTTCCACTATAAGCACATGAGGCAGTACCTCACTTATATTTTTCACAAATACGAACTCTATCTCTTTTTTCACTTTTTCAGAGACTTCTTCCATGTCCCTCTTGTTGTCCCAAGGGAGTATTATCTTCTTCACGCCTGCCCTGTATGCAGCCAGCACCTTCTCTTTTATGCCTCCTACCGGAAGCACCATGCCCCTGAGAGTTATCTCTCCTGTCATAGCCACTTGCCTGTCCACTTTAGTGTCTGTAAGCGCCGATATGACAGCCGTGGCCATAGTTATGCCAGCCGAAGGTCCATCTTTAGGAATAGCCCCTTCCGGAACGTGGATGTGCACGTCTTTTTCCTTGTAGAAATTAGGGTCTACCTTGAGTTCGTCCGCTCTAGACCTTATATAGCTTATACCGGTCATCGCAGACTCCTTCATCACATCGCCAAGCTTTCCTGTAAGTTGCACTTTGCCTGTACCGTGCATTATATTGACCTCTATAGAGAGAGTGTCCCCTCCTACAGCTGTCCAAGCAAGTCCTCTCACAAGCCCCACTTGGTTCTGCTCCTCTACAGAGTCGAATCTGTACTTGGCATTTCCCAGATAGTTTTTAAGGTTTCCAGAGTTGATTCTTACAGTCTTTACTCTGTCTTCGACTATCTTCTTTCCAGCTTTTCTGCATATATTGGCTATCTCTCTCTCGAGATTTCTGACTCCTGCCTCTCTTGTATAGCTCTTGACTATTTCACGAAGCGTGTTCTCCGAAATCTGAAGCTTAGACTTGCCAAGTCCATGCTCTTTCATCTGCTTAGGCAGTAGGTACTTCTTGGCTATGCTGAGTTTTTCGTCCTCTGTATATCCGGCTATCCTTATTATCTCCATCCTGTCTAAAAGCGGACCAGGTATAGTGTTCAAGGAGTTGGCTGTAGTTATAAACATCACCTTTGAAAGGTCGAACGGAAGCTCCAAGTAGTGGTCTGTGAAAGTGGAGTTCTGCTCAGGGTCCAGCACTTCAAGAAGCGCCGATGCAGGATCTCCTCTGAAGTCTCCGCTCAGCTTGTCTATCTCGTCCAATAGGAATACAGGGTTTTTCTGCCCTACTTTCTTCATAGACGATATTATCCTTCCAGGTATAGACCCTACGTAAGTCCTTCTATGACCTCTTATCTCAGCTTCGTCTCTGACTCCACCTAAGGACATTCTGACGAATTCCCTATTTATGGCTCTGGCTACAGACTTGGCTATAGAAGTCTTTCCAACACCAGGAGGTCCTACAAGGCAGAGGATAGGCCCTTTAAGCGAGTCCGTAAGCTTTCTCACCGCTAGATACTCCAGTATTCTCTCTTTTACATCCTTTAGTCCATAGTGATCTTCATCCAGTATCACCCTGGATTTCTTTATATCTATAGAATCTTCGGTTTCCTTGTCCCAAGGCAGGTCAAGTATCCACTCCACATAGTTTCTGACTACGCCAGATTCAGCTGAAGAAGAGCTCATTCTCGCAAGCTTGTCCAGCTCCTTGTTCAGCTTTTCAACCACTTCTTCAGGCAGCTCCATCTCGTCCATCTTGGCTCTGTAACCTCTGATCTCGTCAGTCTCTTCCATCTCGCCTTCGCCAAGCTCTTTCTGTATGGCCTTTACCTGCTCTCTAAGGTAGTACTCTTTCTGAACCTTGTTTATCTGTTTCTTCACTCTTCTGCTTATTCGCTCTTCTATCTTTATGATTTCAAGCTCTTTTTCAAGTATGTCCTGTATCAGTTCAAGCCTGTCTTTAGGCTCTATCTTGTCGATTATAAGCTGCTTTTCATCTATCGCCACCGGCAGATACGAAGCTATCGTGTCTGCAAACCTGCCAGGCTCTTTTATGTCTGAGAGATTGAGTAGCACTTCTGGAGATATCTTGCTTCCAGAGTGGATATACTCCTCAAAAGAGTCCATTATCATCCTCATAAGAGCTTCCATCTCGAAAGTCTTCTTCACTTTCTCGCTTTCGGCATGGTCCTTTATTTCAACCTGGAGATAGTCTTTTTCATCTTCTATGAAGTTCACTATCTCTCCTCTGTTTATTCCCTCCACAAGCACCCTCACTACGTCTCCTGGAAGCTTGAGCATCTGCTTTATCTTGCATATCGTTCCTATATGATAGAAATCATCTTGACCCGGGTTTTCCGTTTCAGCTGATTTCTGAGAGCTCAAGAATATTATAGAGTCCTCTGCCATCGCGGCTTCTAGCGCCTCTATCGACTTGTCCCTTCCCACGTCAAAGTGAAGCACCATGTGCGGGAATACAGACAGCCCCCTGAGCGGAATATATGGCAGGACTTTCAAATCTCTGTTGTCCATGTTTTCTCCTCCTTATGCAACTTTTTATGCTACCTATACTATATTCTGTATTTATCTGTAGAGTTGAATTCATTATACCATTAGAGTTTGCAAAAAACAGCTAGTGAAAAAACAAAAAGTCTACAGAATGTAGACTTTTTAAGAAGCTGAGTTTTCATCACCCTTATCTTTTAAGATGAGTTTAGGCTCACTTCCGTTTATAACTGTATCTTTTGTTATGATACACTTCTCTATATCTTCTCTAGAAGGTATTTCATACATTATGTCTAGCATAACCTCTTCTATTATCCCTCTAAGGCCTCTGGCCCCTGTATTTCTCTCTATCGCCTTCTCGGCTATAGCCTCTAGCGCTTCGTCTTCTATCTCCAGCTCTACTCCGTCTATAGCGAACAGCTCCATATACTGCTTCACAAGAGCGTTCTTAGGCTTTGTGAGTATATCTATAAGCGAATCCTTGTCAAGCTGGCTTAGAGTGACCATAACCGGAAGTCTTCCGATAAACTCCGGTATTAGCCCGAACTTGAGAAGGTCTTCTGGCCTAAGCTGCTCGAGAAGCTTTCCCTTGTCCATGCTGGTCTTGCTCTCTATGCTGGCTCCAAATCCCATGGATTTCTTGCCTATTCTGTTCTGGATTATGCTCTCCACTCCGTCGAAAGCTCCTCCAACTATAAACAGCACGTTGCTTGTATCTATCTGTATAAACTCCTGATGTGGATGCTTTCTTCCACCTTGAGGTGGAACACTTGCAACTGTCCCCTCAAGTATCTTGAGTAGCGCCTGCTGCACTCCCTCTCCTGAGACGTCTCTAGTTATAGACGGATTCTCAGACTTTCTGGCTATCTTGTCTATCTCGTCTATATAGATTATACCTTTTTCAGCTCTGTCTATATCGTAGTCAGCCGCCTGTATAAGCTTTAGGAGTATGTTCTCTACGTCCTCTCCAACGTATCCAGCCTCTGTAAGTGAAGTTGCGTCCGCTATGGCGAACGGAACGTTCAGTATCTTGGCAAGTGTCTGCGCAAGCAATGTCTTTCCAGACCCCGTTGGTCCTGCCATCATTATATTGCTCTTTTGAAGCTCTACATCACTGTCTATAGACTTCTTGTTTATCCTCTTGTAATGGTTGTAGACAGCTACGGCAAGTGCTCTCTTAGCCTTGTCCTGCTGCACCACATACTCATCTAATATAGATTTTATCTCTGAAGGCTTAGGAAGCTCTGTCATATCCATTTCTACAAACGTATCCAGCTCATCTTCCACTATCTCCTGACAAAGCTCTATACACTCGTCACAGATATAGACATTAGGTCCCGCCACAAGTCTCTTTACCTGGTCTTGATTCTTCCCACAAAATGAGCATTTCAGCTTTTTTTCATCTGTCTTTGGCATTACTACACCCCATTTAAGTGTTATTTTCTCGAAGCGATAACCTCGTCTATCAACCCATAAGCCTTGGCTCTGTCTGCCGTCATAAAATTATCTCTATCTGTGTCTCTTTCTATAACTTCTAGAGGTTGACCTGTTCTCTCGCTGAGAATTTCATTCAGTTTTGATCTCATCTCTATGATTCTCTCGGCGTGAATTCTGATATCCTCTGCCTGACCTCTTGTTCCCCCAAGCGGCTGATGTATCATGACTTCTGCATTGGGAAGGGCATACCTCTTACCCTTCGCCCCGGCTGCCAGCAGGAAAGCTCCCATGCTCGCTGCCATCCCAACACATATAGTAGATACGTCAGGCTTTATATACTGCATGGTGTCGTATATTGCAAATCCAGAAGTTATAGATCCACCTGGACTGTTTATATATATCTGTATATCCTTGTCAGGGTCTTCAGACTCCAAGAACAGCAGTTGCGCAACCACTAGGCTAGCCGTTACGTCGTTTATCTCATCGCTTATAAAGATTATTCTCTCTTTCAGAAGTCTAGAGTATATATCGTAAGACCTTTCCCCTCTATTTGTCTGTTCAACAACCATTGGTACTAAAGCCATTCCAATCGCCTCCCGTATTTAAACTCTTAAACTAATTTGGCGTTCTCAACTAAGAAGTCTATAGTCTTTCTCTTCACTACTCCGCCTTTTATATAGTCTATGTCATTCTCGTCTAGTGTAGACTTCAGCTTGTCTAGTTCCTGTCCGTACTGCTTAGCAAGCTTCTCTAGTTCCTCTGAAAGCTCCTCTTCGCTTACCTCGAAAGTCTCGCTCTTGCCTATGGCGTCAAGTATAAGATCTCCCTTTACGAATCTCTCAGCGTTTTCTCTAAACTGAGCTCTGAAGTCTTCCATGCTAGTGTTAGTAAGCTCTAGGTATTTTCCTAGGTCAAGACCTTGGTATCTAAGTCTGTAAGAGAAGTCGTTTATGCTGCTGTCTATCTGGTTCTCTATCATAGCCTCTGGTATATCTACCTTGCTGTTCTCAGATATCTTGTCTATTATCTTGTCTTCTATTTCCATCTTAGCTTCTTCCGACTTCTGCTCTTCTAGCTTCTTCTTTATGTCAGCTTTAAGCTCTTCTAGAGTGTCGAATTCACTTACGTCTTTAGCAAGCTCGTCGTCTAGTGCTGGAACTTCTTTTTCCTTTACTTCGTGCACTTTTACGTTGAATACAGCTGCTTTTCCTGCAAGCTCTGCTGAGTGGTACTCTTCAGGGAAAGTAACTTCTACCTTGACTTCTTCTCCTGCGCTTTTCCCTACAAGTTGCTCTTCAAATCCTGGTATAAAGCTTCCTGATCCTATCTCCAGAGTTTGGTTTTCAGCTGTTCCGCCTTCAAACTGCTCTTCTCCAAGGAATCCAGCGTAGTCTAGAGTTATAACGTCGCCTTCTTTGACTTCTCTCTCAACTGCTACAAGTCTAGAGTTCACGTCCTGTATTCTCTTAAGCTCGTTCTCTATAGCTTCGTCCTCTATGCTGTACTCTACCTTTTCTACTTCTATTCCCTTGTACTCGCCAAGCTCTACTTCAGGCTTTACAGTTACTTCAACTAAAAAGACCACTGGCTTTCCTTTCTCTATATCTTCAACGTCTAGAGACGGTCTATCTACTGGATCTAGGTTGTGCTCTTTTACAGCTTCTCCGTATACTTCTGGGAAAACTGAGTTTATAGCGTCTTCATAGAAAACTCCTACTCCGTAGTTTAGCTCTATTATCTTTCTAGGAGCTTTTCCCTTTCTGAATCCTGGTATATTGAATCTCTTCTTGTTTTTGTTGTATGCTTCGTTAACCGCTTTCTCAAATACATCTGGAGCCACTTCTATCTTAAGTGTTACCTGATTGTTTTCCTTTTTTTCAACTACTGAACTCATTGTTATACCTCCCTATTTTATAAACAAGCCTTGTCTAAGACTGCTAGTCATTTTCTACTGTTAATTCAACTAATACATTATATCATAGTTTTTCCCACTGTCCAACAACGTCTTGCGCTCTTGTTTTGGGCATTTGTGACTTTTCTATAAAAAAAATGCCAATGGATTTTTTAGAAACCACTGGCATTTCTTATCTTGGTGCGGAAGAGAGGACTTGAACCCCCACGTCGTTTGACACTAGATCCTAAGTCTAGCGCGTCTGCCAATTCCGCCACTTCCGCTGGCACGTATATTGTTCTTTCGAACAATTACTATTTTACCACATCTGAATATAAAGTCAATACTTTTTGAAAGTTTTTTTAAAAAACTTTTTAGGTACTTTTAGGGCACGCTCTAAAAAACAAAAGAGCTTCAAACCTTAAGTTTGAAGCTCTAGTCTGGTGCGGAAGAGAGGACTTGAACCCCCACGTCGTTTGACACTAGATCCTAAGTCTAGCGCGTCTGCCAATTCCGCCACTTCCGCTGGCGTGTTTCGCTCTTTCGAACAATTATTATTTTACCACATCTAGATTTAAAGTCAATAGCTTTTCATAAACTTTTTAAAAGTTTTTTGATGAACTCTATCCGCTCCTCTGATATACTCTATCTGTATAAGACTAATTAGAAAGGAGTGCTTAAATTTGAAACAGAGATTTGCGTTTTTCGACGTAGACAAGACAATACTCGAAAGGGATTCGATGTACGACCTCTTGTTCTACACTTGGAAGAAACACCCCATATCTATAATCCCCTCTATGCTCAAGCTGCTGTCTGTAGTCATAGTCTATTTATTCAAGGGAGCCAACGATATCAGGATTTTGAAAGAAGGAGTTTTCTTCTCTTTCAGATACTTGAGCGAAGAAGAGCTCAGGTATTTTGCTCAAGAGCTGCTGCTGAAGAAAAAGAGCTTCAGGGCGGGAATTGCAGAAATAAAGCTAAAGCACGAGCAAGGTTGTATTGTAGCTCTTGTTTCAGCCTCACCAGAGAGATACCTTAAATACTTTCCAGAGGTATTGCCTGTAGACAAGATAATCGGTACCACAGTCGACGAAAACGGCGTTATCGACGGCGAGAACTGCAAGCACGACGAAAAAGTGCGTAGAATAAAGGCCTGGCTTATTGCGAACGAATGGGAGATCGACTACGAGGAAAGCTTCGGGTATTCCGACTCGCTCAGCGCAGACGGCCCTATGCTTGAACTTGTGCAGCACAGGTACCTTATAAACTCCAGCCTCCAGGTCGAAGGCTACAAGAACCTATACTGGGAACGCTAAAAAACTCTAGATCATCGATCTAGAGTTTTTCTTATGGTGCGGAAGAGAGGACTTGAACCCCCACGTCGTTTGACACTAGATCCTAAGTCTAGCGCGTCTGCCAATTCCGCCACTTCCGCAAGTGGTGATCCATCCGCGACTCGAACGCGGGACACCCTGATTAAAAGTCAGGTGCTCTACCGACTGAGCTAATGGATCTCGATATTTCATTTTGCTTACAGTATCAGAGTTTTCTATTTCAGTCTACCCTGCCATTACGGACTAAGTGATTCACTCGAAATCAGAGATTTCGGTTCTCTACTTATACCGACTGAGCTAATGGATCATGATTATTCTTTTTATGGGGTGGATGATGGGATTCGAACCCACGACCTCCAGAGCCACAATCTGGCGCGCTAACCAACTGTGCCACACCCACCACATTTTTGTATGGCGTATTTCTTAACCCGCCAACATTTATAGATTATATCCTATATCCATATAATCGTCAATAGCTTTTTTATAATTCTATTATCTTTTTTTCTAGCGCCCCATCTTTCAGCTCCAATATCCCCATAGACGGCTTCATTCCAAGCCTAGGCTCCGACGAGCTTCCCGGATTGAAAACATGGAGCTTCTCGTGCTCTATGGAAAGCGAAATATGGGTATGTCCAAAGACTACAATATCGGCTTCAAGCTCTTTTCCTCTGTAGAATATATTCGCAATATCTCTTTTGACTCCATACTTATGTCCATGAGTTGCAAACAGCTTTACACCTTCCAGCTCGACAAAAATTTCCTCTGGGCTTGTATCATCCTTATAGTCACAGTTTCCCTTTACAATCAGAGTTTCAATGCCAGTCAGAGCTGATATGGCTTTGCCGTCTTCAGTGTTGTCTCCAAGGTGGATAACCATCTCGTAGCTTCTGTCTTTTTCCAAGTGCTCTATTACATTCCCTATACTTCCATGGGTGTCGCTCACCACAAGTATCTTCATAGCTTCTAAATCTCCTCTAGTCTCTCTTTCAGCTTTTCAATGGCCCTAGCCCTATGACTTATGCTGTTTTTCACATCTGAAGACAGCTCTGCAAATGTGGCGTCATAGCCTTCAGGAATAAATACGCTGTCGTATCCAAAGCCTCTAGACCCTCTCTCCGCTTCAGCTATCTTTCCACCGCACTCTCCTTCTATCACCTCAACGCTTCCGTCACACAGCACTAGTGCTATTGAAGTTATAAATTTGGCGCGTCTGTCGCTTTTGCCCTCAAGTTTCCCGAGCAGCTTCGCCCTATTTTGGGAATCGTCGGAGTTTTCACCGGCGTATCTGGCCGAGTAAACTCCAGGCTCTCCTCCAAGCGCATCCACAAATAGCCCCGTGTCGTCAGCCATAACTATTTCACCTGTCTGCTCCCAGATTGCCTTGGCCTTTTTAATGGCATTTCCCGATAGATCGCTCTCGGTCTCCTCAACCTCTATGTCCGAGTACCCCATCTCATCTTTCGAGACAACTTCAAAGTCCATCCCCGCGAGTATCTCCTTTATCTCCCTAAGCTTATTCACATTTCCAGTTGAAAGTATAAGTCTTTTCATTGAAACCCCTCCAGCTTTAAAATAGAAAAGAGAGTTAGAAGTCTAACTCTCTTTTCTCACTCTATTTATTATATTATTTTTTAAAGAAATTATCTACACCGTTTGCCATACCTTTTGCACAGAGCTCATGGTAAGCATCGCTTACAAGCCTTGATTCGTCATTTGGATTAGTTATAAATCCAAGCTCCACTAATGCCGCAAGCCCTTTCGTGTTTCTCAAGACAGAGAAGTCACCGTTCTTCACCCCTCTGTTTACAGAGCCCGGAGTTGCTCCCATCAGCCCAGCATGTATGCTCTTCGCAAATTGAAGATCCGTAGCCCCTTTATAGGATACAGTTCCAGCTCCGTAAAGGAAAGTCTCCAGCCCTGTAGCCGCAGGTGCTGCTGCATTGAAGTGTATGCTTATAAAGCCGTCTGCATTGGCGTTGTTGGCTATCTGCGACCTCTCCGAAAGAGTAGGGTAAATATCTGTCCTTCTGGTCATTACGACGTTGTAGCCTCTCGCCTTGAGCTCTCGCTCAAGCTTAAGCCCAACAGAAAGCGCAAGATCCTTCTCTCTGTATTTTTTAGAGTACGACAGTGCTCCAGGGTCTGACCCTCCATGTCCTGGGTCTATGACTATCGTCTTTCCACTTCCACCGCCGTTATTTACATTGTCTGCAAATTTCCACACTACAGTCCCGCCAAAAACTATGACTGAATCAGCCCATTTTTTAGCTTCAACTATAGCTTGGTCCTTTGTGCTGAATTTGCCTAGATGTGCATCTCCCTGATAGACCTCATAGAAAACCTCTTGCTTGCCTTCAGTGTATATAATCAAGTCGTTTCCTGACTTCTGTATGTCGTAGCTGCTGAGTTTGATATTCTCTTTTACATCCAACACGACTCTCGAAACCCCAGAATTATTTCCAGTCCTAACTTTTTCTACAACACCTGTAGAGAGAGCATAAGTCTTTTCGCCTTCTGAAAGCGTAGAGTTCTTTATGTCCAATACTACCCTGGTAGGGTTTTCAAGTCTCATATGAGTATATTCAACTGCCCCAGAGTTCCTCACCACTATGGCTTCTCTTCCGTTTATGGTCTGCTTGGCCACTGTTTTTAGCTGTGTCTGACTAGGAGTTACAGGTCCTGGCGTTATATCAGTCCCTACTCTATCGGTCTTTACAGTAGCCGTTTTAGTCTTGTCATCCCATTTCACCTCTGCCCCAAAGTTTTCAGATACAAACCTAAGGGGTATCATAACCCTTCCATTCATAGCTATCGGAGCACTCACATCTGAAGGTATGTACTTTTTAACTCCATCTACTACTGCCTCTCTACTTCCCAGCTTGACAGATACTACTTTGGATTTAAGCCTCACTACCACTTCCTGAGTCTTTTGCAGCCATTCGACCTCTCCTCCAATGCCTTCTGATATAAATCTCGCCGGAACCATCGTAGTAGTTCCATAGACTATGGCCGGAACGTCTCCTGACATAGTCTTTCCGTCTATGTTCACGTTTACCTTTAAATAGCTTCCCGGTGTCCCGTTTACCGTTGCGTTGAAATTTTCCCCTGACGCAAACGCCCCACTTATAGACGTCAAAAGCATGACTAGCATCAGCAATACAGAAATTCGCTTTTTCATATTTCCCCTCCTCTTTTTGTGTGTTTTTCTTGTTTATGATCCTGCACATTGCCCTATCATATTTATATCACTCTAGTTCTCCTCTCGTCAAACACCATAATACAGCGTAAGTCGTGATTTTGTTAATCCTGTATTTATTATGACAGTTTTATGACGTTTTAAAGACTATATAACTTTATATATTTCGTCGCTTTTAGGGGACTCTATTTCTCTCTCCACTCCGTCCGACTCAATCGTTATTCTAGAGTCTACTACCTCCCCTATTACACTTAGTTCTATGCCCTCTGATTGAAGCTTCTCTTCATACCTCTCCATATCGCCTTTCTCCATCACAACTATCATCGAACCGCTTGAGATAAGTCTTAATGGGTCTATATTCACAGCTTTGGCTATGGCCTTCGTGGAGTCTTTGATAGGTATTCGCTCCTCGAATATCCTGACTCCTACATCGTTGGACACAGCTGTCTCCCAGATTGCTCCTAGTATCCCGCCTTCGGTTATGTCGTGCATGTACTTGGCACCCATCCTGCCTCCTAGGAGCCCTTCCTTGAGTACCGACAGGTCCTTGGTCATGGCTTTTCCCTCTTCTATATGCTCTTTTGAAACTACCCCCGCGAGTTTCGACTCTAGGTCGCTTGCTATTATTGCAGTCCCCTCTATTCCAGCATACTTGGTCATGGCCACCAAGTCTCCCGGCACTATCTCGGAGTTCTTAAGCACTTCGCTCTTCTTCTGCTTTCCCACGACCGTCGTTATAAGCACAATCTTGTTTACAGCGTCTGTTATCTCTGTATGGCCTCCTACTATCTCCACGTTCAGCTCCTTGGAAGCTTTCCCGGCATCTTCCATTATATTCTCTATGTCAGCCTCTGTAGTGGAAGGCGGAAGCAGCATAGTCATCATGACTCCTATAGGCTCCGCTCCGCTCGCAGCGATATCGTTGCACGAGATATGTATGGCAAGGCTGCCTATATTGTTCGAAGCCCCTGTTATAGGGTCTGACGAGAGCACACACCCGTACTCTCCGAAGTCTATAACAGCGCAGTCTTTGCCTATTCCGGCATGAACCAGCACATCTTCCCTCTTGTTGTGAAGATTCCTTATGACTATCTCCTCTAGAAGCTCGTTAGGTATTTTTCCTATCTCCATCTCTATTCCCCCAAACTCGATTTTAGTATTTCTTTTAGCTCGTCTTCTTCTATAACTCTTATCCCAAGCTCTCTGGCCTTTTCAAACTTAGACCCTGGGCTCTCTCCAACTATCACAAAGTCGGTTTTCTTGCTCACACTTCCTGAGACCTTTCCGCTAGAAGCCTCTATTATGTTTTTCAGCTCGCTTCTTCCCATCGTCTCAAGTGTGCCTGTTAAAACCACGGTCTTGCCGGTGAATATGCTCTCTTCGGAATCCGGCCTGCTGTAGACTATGCTTATCCCTTCGCTCAAAAGCTTTTCTATGCTCTCGTGTATGGTTTCGTCATGGAAGAACTCCATTACGCTTCCCGCTACAATGCTCCCTATATCCTGTATCCCGACAAGTTCCTCTTCCGTGGCCATCATAACGCCCTCTAGGTTTTCGAATTTCGTGGCCAATTCTCTAGCAGTCTTCTGTCCTACGTTCGGAATCCCCAAGCTGTATATAAAGGCAGCGAGCTCCACTTGCTTGCTCTTTTCTATGGATTTCAAAAGATTTTCAGCCTTTTTGGGCCCGAAACGCTCGAGCTTTACAAGGTCGTCGTACTCAAGCTCGTATATCTGGGATATCTCCTTAAGATTCAGCGACTCAAAGAGCTGTTCCGCCGTCTTTTCACTAAAGCCCTCTATGTTCATGGCGTCTCTGCTTGCAAAGTGCACGAGCCTCGACACAAGCTGGGGCTTGCACGAAAGCGAGTTCGGGCAGAATATATGGACTCCGTCTTGAACAAGCTCTGAGTGGCATGCAGGGCAGTGTGTAGGCTTCTCTATCTCCGGATGCTCCAGCCCGTCGTCCACAGCTCCCATTATCTCAGGTATCACATCGTTAGATCGCCTTATCCAGACTCTAGACCCTATTTTCACTCTCTTTCTCTGTATATCGTCCCAGTTGTTAAGTGTCGCTCGCTTTACAGTTATCCCGTTTATGTCCACCGGCTCTAGGTTTGCGGTAGGCGTCACTTTCCCCGACCTTCCAACGTTCCAATCTATAGAGTGAAGCGTAGTTGTGTACTCTTCAGCTTCAAACTTGTACGCCACGGCCCACCTCGGGAACTTGTTCGTAAACCCAAGCACATTTCTGGTGAATACGTCGTCCACTTTTATGACCATTCCGTCCGTCAGTATGTCGAGAGAGCTCATCTCGCTCTTTACCTTCTCTATCTCTGCTATAACATCTTCTACAGAGCTAAGGCTCTTTGTATAGTCGTTCACCGGAAGTCTGTTTTCCCTTAGAAAGTCCAGCATCTCAAGCTGGGAACTGAATTCTCTTCCCTCTATATAGTTCACATTGTAGAAATAGGCTACAAGATTCCTCCTCGATGTGACTCCCGGATCTAGATTCCTCAGCGCCCCAGCCACTCCGTTTCTGGCGTTTTTAAGAGGCTCGTCCGCAGTCCTGTTGTACTCCTCGAAAGAGGAAAGTGGCATAAGGCCTTCTCCTTGAACCTCCACCTTTCCTCTGTACGGAATCGAAAGCGGGATATTCCTTATTGTCTTCGCCTGCGGAAGTATGCCCTCTCCCACTTCTCCATTTCCCCTAGTGGCGGCCTGCACAAGTTTCCCGTCTTCATAAGTCAGATTTATAGTGAGCCCATCAAATTTGTACTCCAGTATATAGTCCGGGTATTCAAGCCCTGAACCAGTTTCAGAGTTATAAACATCTAAGAGCTTTCTGATTCTGGCATCCCAGCTTCTGAGCTCCTCATAGCTCTGACATTTGTCAAGGCTCAGAAGCTTCGAAAGGTGTCTGTGCTTTTCAAACTTCTCAACTATGATTCCTCCTACTCTCTGCGTTGGCGAGTCCGGAAGAACTATTCCAGCCTCTTTCTCCAGCATAACCAGCCTGTCGTAGAGAGCGTCGTACTGGGCGTCTGAAATAGTCGGGCTGTCCATAGTGTAGTAGTTGTAATTATGCTTCTCTATCTCGTCTATCAGACTCTTCATCTCCAATATTTTATCTTCCATCGTTTCCTCCATTTAGACAAGTTCTATCGGCGCAAATTCAATCATAAGCTTCTTCACGCCTTCTCCTTCAAAGGCTATTGTAGCCTGCCTCTTTTCGCCTTCTCCGCTTATCGCCACAACAGTTCCTACTCCCCATTTTCCGTGCTTGACCTTAGAGCCAAGCGTTATTCCGCTCTTGTCTCCCTCGGACTTCTTGGCTGTCTTGCTCTCGGACTTGAGTCCAAGCGCTCCGCCTATTCCAGCAAATAGATTTTCCCCAGGCTTTCTGTAGTCCAGTCTGACGCTTTCCTTTGCGCCGGCTTTTCTTTCATTTAGCGGCTCCAGCAGTTCCGACGGAATCTCACTTATAAATCTGGACGGCCTGTTGTAGCTAGTCTTTCCGTAGAGCATCCTCTGTTTGGAATGAGTCAGGAAAAGCCCTTTTTCAGCCCTTGTAATCCCCACATAGCATAGTCTTCTCTCCTCTTCCAAGCTATCCTCACTAGAGAGCGACCTGTAGGACGGGAAAAGCCCTTCTTCCATACCCGTTATAAATACATAAGGGAACTCCAGGCCTTTGGCTGAGTGCATAGTCATAAGCACCACAGCGTTGTCCAGGTTCTCATCTGTCTTGTCCAGGTCCGAGAGCAGTGATATATCCGCAAGAAAGTCTTCAAGCTTTCCGTCAGGATTTTTCTCTTCGTAGTTTACAGCTACAGACACGAATTCCTCTATGTTCTCTATCCTGGTCCTGGCCTCTATCCCTCCATCTTCTTCAAGCTCTTTTATATACCTTGTGGAGTCTATTATATTCTCTAGAAGATCTCTAATCCCCAGTATTTCTTTCATAGCTATAAACTTCCCTATCATAGTTGAAAAAGAGTCAAGCTTCTCTACAGCTCGCTTGGAGAGTCCAATACTTTCAGCTTCCAGCACCGCTGAGTATACGCTCTCCTCTCTCTCTACGCTGTACGACTCCAGCTTGTCGACTGTGGTCTTACCTATACCTCTCTTGGGTACGTTTATTATCCTCTTTAAGCTTATATTGTCTAGTGGGTTCTGGATAAGCCTTAGATAGGCCACTATGTCTTTTATCTCTTTTCTGTCGTAGAACTTAAGCCCTCCGACTATCTTGTACGGTATTCCCTCTTTTAGAAGCGCCTCCTCCACTACACGAGACTGGGCGTTTGTCCTGTAGAGCACAGAGAAGTCCTTGTAGTCCAGGTCTTCCTCGCCTATAAGCTCTTTTATCTTGGATGTCACAAACTGGGCTTCTGCGTATTCGTTGTCGCTTTGGTACTCCGCTATCTTCTCTCCAGGGTGGTTCTCCGTCCAGAGCTCCTTGGCCTTTCTGCCGAAGTTGTTCTTTATAACGTGGTTTGCGGCGTCCAGTATGTTCTGTGTGGACCTGTAGTTCTGCTCCAGCTTTATAAGCTTGGCGTCCGGGTAGTCGTTCTCAAAGTCAAGTATATTCCTTATATCAGCGCCTCTCCAGCCGTAAATCGACTGGTCGGCATCTCCCACCACGCATATATTCTTATGTCCGTCCGCTATCATCTTTACAAGGCTGTACTGCGCCCTGTTTGTGTCCTGGTACTCGTCCACCAACACGTACTTGAACCTCTCCTGGTAGTGGGCTAAAACCTCAGGGTACTCCTTTAAAAGCTCTATCGCCTTGACTATAAGGTCATCAAAGTCAAGCGCGTTGTTGGCCTTTAGCTTTTTCTGGTAGAGACTGTAGATCATACCTCTGCTCTTCTCCCTGAAATCCCCTTCATGCTTCTTTATAAAGGACTCCGGTGTCACAAGCTTGTCCTTAAGCCCGCTTATAAAGCCAAGCGTGGCTCCTACCTCGTACATCTTTTCGTTTAAGTCAAGCTCCTTTATGCAGTCCTTTATAAGCGTCTTCTGGTCTTGAGTGTCGAATATGACAAAGCTTCTCTCATACCCCAGTTTGTCTATGTCTCGCCTGAGTATCCTCACACATATCGAGTGAAAAGTCCCTGCCCACATATGCTCTATGTTTAAGTCCACCAGCTTGGCTATTCTCTCTTTCATCTCACCTGCTGCCTTGTTTGTAAACGTAAGCGCCAGGATATTGTATGGGCTTATTTTTTTCTCCTCTATCAAATAGGCTATCTTGTGCGTAAGCACCCTAGTCTTTCCACTTCCAGCTCCAGCAAGTATCAGAAGGGCCCCCTCTGTGCTCAGTATGGCCTCTCTCTGTCTTTCATTCATTCCGTCTAAAAAGCTCATTGAATCTTCCTCTCTCTTTTCTTTCTATACTATATTATAGACCAATCCGTCCCCATAAGACAAAAATAACCCTTATTTTAAGGGTTATTTTTTCTTCTTCTCATATCCTAGCCTGTCAAGCGCTATTCCATATCCGTCTTCACCGTAGTTGAGCACTCTGTTGACTCTGCTTATAGTGGCAGTGCTCGCTCCCGTAGCTTCCTCTATTTCATTGTAGGTCTTTTCAAGCCGCAAAAGCTTGGCCACTTGAAACCTCTGTGTTATGGACTTTATCTCTTTTATAGTGCATACATCTTCAAAAAACCTATAACACTCTTCCACGTTGTCTATGCTCAGTATGGCCTCAAACAGTTCGTCCGTCTCCTTGCACTGTAGTCTTGAAATATGTTTTTCCAATGGCAACTCCTCCAGTCTTTCGCTTCTCCTATCTTTGCTCTATAACTCTATTCTAATCTTTATGTACAAAACTATCAACACTTTTTGCTTTTTCACTTTAAACTACAAAAGGATATATGTTTGAAAAAGGCGCCTCATTCGAGGCGCCTTCAGTCATTGTATTTTAGTCTTAAATCTGTGGTTTCAGACTAGAATAGTCCTACTATCTCTCCAGACTCAAGTACGTCCATTCTCTCCGCTGCTGGTACCTTTGGAAGTCCTGGCATTCTCATTATGTCTCCTGTAAGAGCTACTATGAATCCTGCTCCTGCTGCAAGCTCTAGTCCTCTTATTG